>JAYVXS010000212.1:0-36420 GCA_043784965.1 Bdellovibrionales bacterium | reverse complement strand
CGTGCAAACTTGGAATGGGGACTAACGAATTGTGATCTCGATTCATCCTTGAGCTCAAATTGCAATTCATAAGCCAGCAACATTTTAAGGGGCCAGTTCTAGAATCTTTTAACCAAGTTCTTGAATGACTTAAATTCAGTACGGACCGTAATATTGCAGTAGCGAAGATCAATATAGCTCTTTAGAATTGACTCAATTTCATTTCGCCGTTGAGGAATTTTTTCGATCGCCTTATTTAAAAGGTCCTGAGGTCCCTCTGTTCGATCGCGGATTACGCCTAAGAGTTCGAGTTTTCGGCAAAACTGATGATATAAATTTAAAATCGGATCTATTTTAGTTTTTTGCGAAGAAAAATAGAGCTTAAGGGCTGCCGTGATTGCCGCAAGGCCGGCAAATAGCAAAATGAAAAGTGTCAATCGGCTTGATTTGGTAAAGCCAAGTTCTTCAAGCAGTTTGTTTTGGTATTCGAAATCATACTTTAGAAGAAAGTTATTCCATTTTGTAGTGATAGCGTCCAAAGCAAATACCACATTACTACTAAATCTGTTGGCCACTGAGTCTTGTGCTTCTACAACAGAGCTTCGACTGAGTCCTTGGCGTAGGGCATCTGCACCAAGCGAAATTCGCGTCGGCGCGATGACTGACGTCGGATCGATACGCAGCCACTTATTTTCTTCGTCAGACCAAACTTCTGACCAGGCATGAGCATCAAGAGTTTTTACCAGATAGTATCCAGTCAATGAATTGAGCTTGCCGCCTTGAAAACCGATGACGACTCGAGAGGGGACGTTCATGAGTCTTAACAAAGTCGAAAAAGTGGCAGCGTAGTGTTCGCAAAATCCCACTTGTTTTACAAATAAAAACTTTTGCAGCCCGTCGCCTATCATTTGGCCTGGTTCAAGCGAATATTGAAATTGATGGGAAGTAAAATAGTGTAGAATTTTGGATATTTTCTGGTTGGTTGTATCGCCTTTTTGATTGAGTTCATCGGCCAGCTCCTGGACCTGAGGTGAGACCTCGGGCTTTTGTAAATAGATCTGACGTTTCAGGGGTTTAAGGATTTCGCTGTTTATGTTCGAACTCTCGGCATTGTAGAGGCTTCGATTGCGCATAGATTCTTTGAGTTCAAAAATTTTGCCTGCCTTCTGAAGCACTACAAGTTTTTCTGCAGGTACTATGTTCATTGGGAAGTCCAATACAAAAAGATACTTCTGAAAGCTGGGCTCAATAACAAGTTCTTGTTTGGTTATTTTGAATTTGCTATTTTCATGTAGTGACTTTGTTTGTTCGAGGCTAGTGCTTTCAATATCGTCATCAGATTCTGCTTTCTTCCAACTTAAGCCTTCACTGTGGGATAAAATAGCGCCTCTAAAATACAAATCATCGTTACTAATTTCACGATCAAATTTCACCCGAAAGGCAGTTTCATCGGTTTGAATGAGTTGGCTAACTGTGCCAGGAACCAATTTTTCAGAGAATCCGGTGGTCGGCGGTGGGGCTTTGACATGAAGAAGACTAGCGCTAAAGCGTGGAAACACAAGAAATAAAAAGATCCAAATTGGAATAGATAGAAAGAGCATTTTCAAAGTAGGTAGGAAAGTGCGAATCGATTGGCGGCGATCATTTTTATGCAGCTGATGCATGAGTGTGGTAATCACGAAAACATCGACAGTAAAAAACAAAGTTGACGCCAGAGATTGGGATTGAAGGAGATGGGTGAGAAGCAAAAAGTAGCATAAAATAATTTCAGTCATGCCATCACGGTATTTGGTAAAATCCACCAGCTTAACCGCTGCCACCACCACAAAAATAGCCGCAGCTGGTTCTGGGCCAAAAATAGTTCGGTAATTCATAAAAATGAATATCGATGAAATTGCAATAAGACCATTTCTAAAAATTACGCTTGGAAGTTTGAGGTTGCGATAGATGTTAAGGATACTCCAAATAATGAAAATCGCAGCAATGATGATGAGCCATGAGGGTAGCGTAAAACAGTGCGGCAAAATATTTAAACTTACCACGCTTGCAACATAGAGTTTGTATGACTTACTAGTCGCCTTTTTTTCAAGGGCCGACAATCTCATTAAACGCCCCCTTTGAATTGGGCCAGTGCCTCAAGAGTTTTTTTAATGTGGCGGACGCCCATTCCGGTATCAATATATTGTCCACGGAGTCTAAGAGCAAAAGGGAGTTCTTTTTTACGGCAGTGCTCAATCCATTGACTCAATTGTTCAAGACGTTCTTCGACATCACTTTGCGGACAAGAGTTAAAGTCGAGTAAAAGACTCTTTGCCGAACCTGACCTAAATTCTTTAATCAACGTGCCCCGCCCGCGAGCAAATGCCTTCCAGTCGACACGCCGTGGAGAGTCTGCTTTTTGAAAACTGCGATGGCCTGAGAAGTCTTCACCATGGGCATGGCTAAACCTTGAAGTCTCTCCTTCGACTGAGTCGAGGGGGAGTTGCAACTTGCCAACAGGCTTTGGATAAACAAAATACTGGCTTTCGGTATTGACGTATGTCCAAGCATAGAAGAGCCCAAGTGGATATACGCTTGAGATTTTCACCCGTGAGATTTTAAAAGTTCCTCGTTTTTTTGTTCGGTAGACGCTCAAAAATCGGCCTCGAGAAAAGGCCGGAATCGGGAGACTATCTTCAATTTCTTCAAAAAATTCGAGGTCGGCAAGTCGTACCTCCAAATTGAATCTCGTAGCTTTACTGGGATTTTCTAGGGTTGCCTCTACGGTAATAAATGAATCTGCAAATCCTGATGTCACGCGAATCATTTTTAACTTGACGCCCTTGAGGTTGTCGTGGGTTTGTACCATTGAGACAATTCCAATGCTGGCCAGAAAAAAAGAAAGTAAATTGACTAGATTATTAGTGTAAATGGCTCCTACGAAAAGTATGAACACCATAGAGCACAGCATGATGCCGCCATACAGAGTAGGGAAAATGTAGATTTGATTTTTTCTTCCGAGTCTTGCAAATTTTTGGTTGAGTTTATTTTTCAAATCCATAGCATCGCAGTTTCCATCAGTCGACGAGGACTGACTTTAAGATACTTTCTGAAATTTGTTTTCCGGTCTCCCCAGTTAAGTCTTCGGATGGATTTAAGCGGTGACTCATAACCGATACAGCCACAGCTTGTACATCTTCAGGTAAGACCATTTTTCGATCTTTTAAAAATGCCCAGGCACGCGAAGCACTGACCAGGCAAAGTGCGCCACGAGGGGATAGACCATGTCCCGAATCCTTCGAGGTTCTAGTCATTGAAATGATGTCTTGAATATAGTCTACAATAGCTTCTGAGATGTGAACTTGGGCAACTAGTTTTTGAATTTCCAAAAGGTCGTGGGCCGTAAAAATAGGTTCGAGGTTGAGTAGTAAGCTTTCGCGACTAACACCTAACAAAAGTTTTCTTTCGGCTTCACGACTCGGATGGCCTAATTCGATTCTCATTAAAAATCGATCAAGTTGCGACTCTGGCAGTGAAAATGTTCCAATTTGTTGTCTGGGGTTTTGCGTTGCAATAATGAAAAAGGGCATTGGCAGTGAGTGGGTGTGACCATCCATTGTCACTTTTCTTTCTTCCATAACTTGAAGAAAAGCACTTTGGGTTTTTGGTGTTGCACGGTTGAGCTCATCAGCCAAAATAAGTTCGGCGAAGATTGGGCCTTGAAAAAATTGAAAGATTCTTTTTTCTGGATCAAAAATCGAACTACCAAGTATGTCACCTGGTAAAAGATCATTGGTGAATTGAATTCTTGAAGTTTTAAGACCCAATAGTTTGGAGAGCATCTTAACTAATGTGGTTTTTCCTACCCCCGGAATATCTTCAATTAAGAGATGTCCATTGGCCAGAAGAGAACACATGGTCAGCATGATCTCGCGCTCTTTGTCCAAAATGATTTCGTTGGCTACTTTCCAAAATTTAAGGAGTTTTTCTTGATATATATTTTTAATTGGCAGGGCTTCACGTGATGTCATATTCAATATATCGACTCATTCGAATTAGAATTTGAGGCCAGAATGTATTAAGTTATCAGCTTCTTAGAGTACATAAATAAGTCAAAAATTGGCTTAAGGCCTTGCTTCGGGTGTGTAGCGTTGAAAGATGCACAAACTCGAGCTTTGTATGGAGCGCCCCGCCAACTGGACCAAGGCCATCGATGACAATCAATTTTTTTTCGCTCATGTAGTTAACATCGCCTGCGCCGCCGGCCTTTTGTGCAAGAATATTTCGTTTCTCGATTTTTGAAACAATTTGAATCAGTTTGCGAACGGCCAGTTTTGAATTTAAGTTACTCGCAAAGGGAGGGCAATCATCAACGATTTGAAATTTTGTTTTGGATTTGGTTTTTCGATTCGATGAAAATTGGTTGGTGGATAAAATTTGTTTTATCTTTTTATGCATGAGCTCGCAATCTTCAAAGCGGGCATAGCGAATATCAATTTTAAATTGAGCTTCGCCACAGGTGATATTGAATTTTTCTGTGCCGCCAGAAATCTGAGCGACATTGAGGCTCATTTCTCGTTTAAAATTATTAAGCTTTACAAGTCTTGTAATTTTGCTGGCTAAAACATGAGCCGCATTTACGTGCTCTCCTTTTGTGCGTCCAGCGTGGGAAGACCTTCCTTTTATCCATACCTGGTACCAACGATTGCCTCTTCGTGAGTCGATTATAGAGCCGTCATCAAGGGCGGGTTCGAAGCCCAAGATCGCAAATGAGTCCTTTGAGAAGCTTTTAAAGACCTTGTGAAATCCGGTCGAGCCAACCTCTTCGCTTGGAGAAGAAACTACTCTTATATGAAAGGGGAGTCTTCGATTCTTGGAGTGTGCTAAGTATGTTCTCAATCCATCGATCAAGACTACAATTCCACCTTTATCGTCAATGACCCCAGAGCCCACTGCTTTTTGGCCATCTTTTGTAACGAAAAATCCAGAAAATTGATCCAACCCAAGCACAGTATCGGCATGACAAACTAGGGTAATAAATTTAAGATTCTTCTTATGTTTTTGTTTGAGCGTCGCAACCAGCAGATCTCCCGTAGTCGGTGCGCTTGAGTTTTTAAGCTCGACTTTAAAGCCAATTTTTTTTAGTTCTTGAGCAATATATCTTTGCACCTGGTTTACACCTTCAGCATCTTTGCTTTGCGAAGAGATGAGTACTAAGTGTTTGAGTTCGTCTTTAAGTCGATTGAGTTCGGTGGAGTCAATTTTCATAACTTAAGCAAAACAAAATTTAGCGGTCTAGTCATGTGTAAAATCGTATAAGTAAAGCCTAGCCAAGACTTATCCTGACCCAAGTTTAAAAGTGGCCTCAATTCGCATAATTTTGTCTGAGGTGAGGATTTCACCAGTTGAGCAAAAAGAATCGCCCAAGCGGGTTAGACTTGGGCGAATATTGAATTGGAGTCTGTAATTGAAAAAAACTAAGCAGCCTTTTTATGCTTCATAAAGGCTTGTTGTTTTTTATCAAAATCAACTGGCTTATCGCCGTTTTTGGTAATCATCCCGAATTTAAACCATTCGTAATGTTCAGCGCAAAAATTCACAAGAGTGGGTGATTTTTTACATTCCTTAACGCTGCAACGATTCGGAAGGCTCACCACATTACTTGGTGGTGCAGCCGCATGAGGCTTTTTATCATGCGATTTATCAGGTGCTTTTTCGTGCGACTTCTCCGCTGATTTCTCGGGCGCTTTTTCGCCACCATGTGATTCGTGCTTGGGTTTCGCTGACATTTGATTATCTCCTTTTTGAGTTTTCTCTGACTTAAGTAAGCTATCGACAAAAGGGCAGGCGGGCTTTAGGCCAATTGCTAGAAATTTCACTATCTCAAATTGAGAATACTTGAAGTTTTGTCTAAGATTTTGACTATGGCTTTAATCTGTCTTTTTCTTGGTGGGTCAAGTTATACAGAGCAGTTGAGAGGCAGCTTTGCGGCAGCGACAATCGATTTCGGTTTTTCAGATTCGGGTCCAGATATAGGTGGGTCAGTATATATAATTTGGCGGCAGCCTCACAAAGCTAAAGCCGATTCAATATCCTTTACTAGCGACTCTGGTTTTGCAGTTGGAGCATAGCGCTTTATGACTTGCCCATTTCGATCTACTAAAAACTTAGTAAAATTCCATTTAATTGATTTGATACCTAAAAATCCAGGCGCAGAGGTCTTTAGAAAGGTAAAAAGAGGATCGGCCCCTGATCCATTGACCTCAACTTTTGCCAAAATTGGAAAGCTCACGCCGTGATTTAGTCGGCAAAAACTTTGAATTTCAGCATCACTAGCACTTTCTTGATGCGCGAACTGATTGCAAGGAAAACCCAATACAATGAAGCCTTGCGCGGCGTACTTTTTTGCAAGCGCCTCTAGGCCATCATATTGGTAGGTGAATCGACATGCGCTTGCAACATTGACGATCAGAATTAGCTTTCCTTGATAACTCTTCAGTGGCAATAGAGACCCAGTAGCGGTTTTAACTAAAAAATCATAAATTGCCATATCGGGCCTCGTTTATAAATATTTGAGAGCGTACTAGCATTCCCGCTAGTAAATTATTTTGCTGCAACTTCTTTGGTTTTGTCTTCTTGCTTTAACTTTGTTTTCAAATTTGCCGTTCCTACTTTTAGTTCGGGCATGAAGATTTCTTTCAAGACTTCCTGACTCCAAATTCTAAAGCGGTCAATGAAGCTAAATGAAGCAGGAACCACAATTAGAGTCAGAATAGTTGAGCTGACCAAACCCCCAATAATTGCGTATCCCATACTGGTTCTTTGTTTACTGGCTTCGTTGAGTCCAATTGCAATCGGGATTGTTCCCGCTATTAAAGCCATGGTAGTCATTAAAATCGGACGAAGACGAGTTTTGCCAGACAATATGATGGCCTCATTTCGGCTCATACCACTTTCAATGAGCTGAAGTGCATAGTCGACAAGTAGAATTGAGTTTTTCGTGGCCACGCCTAAAAGCATGACCATGCCGATCATTGAAAAAATATTCATCGATTGATGACCTAAGAATAGGCCCACGAATGATCCGCATATCGCAAGTGGCAAGGCAAGCATGATAGTAAATGGCGTTACAAAACTCTCATACAAACTTGCTAAAACAAAAAATATAAACAAAACACCAGCTCCCATTGCGAAGGCCATATTTTCAGTCAATTCTTTAAAATTTTCAGCCTGTCCAACGAATGCGAAGCTAATGCCCGCTGGGATTTTTAGCTCCGGATCTTGGTCTAAAATATGAGTCAGTTCATCCATGATATTGCCAAGGCCTGCGCCTGGTGAAATGTCGGCTGAAATTTGCACCATGCGCGCCCGATCTTGCCGGGTGATCTTTGAAGGTCCATCTGTTGAGAATGGCATGGCCACAGAACTCAACTTAACAAGTGAGCCATTTAAATTTGGAACAAATGTCTGGTTGAAGGATTCTTTCAAATTGCGCTGATCGTCTTGCAGCCTCACGCGCACATCATACTCAAGGCCATTCTCACGAAATTTCGCCGGTAATACTCCCTCGACTTGAGCTCTTAGTTCCGTGCCAATCATTGTTGTCGACATACCAAGAGCCTGAGCTTTGGTTTTATCGGGTCGAATCTGAAACTCGGGCTTGCCAGGTCTAAAGTTCACATCGACATCTTTCAGGCCTGAATATTTTTTCATGCGCGCCAAAAATTTCAATGAGAACTCTTCTAAAGCCTTTTGATCACTGCCAAAAAAATCAAGATTGAACGGGCGTTGTCCTGCCGCTACTGGATCATAATCTTTCACTGCCGGATTGGCATAAGCAAAAGCTTTCAACTGATCTCTAATTTTCTGTTTGGAATAACTCGTATTGGTCTTTCGTTCTTTCGCAGGAACTAAATGTACATAAAAATTAGCGATATTTGAGCTGCCATCAGCATCGCCAACTTGAACGGCAGTAACTGCGACCTCTGGATTGCTGCGTACGATCTGTTCTACCTTTAAAGTGACTTCGGTCATTTTATCAAGATTTGTACCAGGGGGAAGATCAAGACTGATCATAAATTCTCCGGCATCTTGCTCTGGTAGAAAAGTGCTGGGCACATATTTAGCAAGCATAGTAGTTAGAAAAAATACGGCCAAACTAGAACCCAATACTAAGAGCGGATACTTCAAGCAAAATCTCATGACTTTTTCATAATATGTTTCGAGCCAATCTTGAAAGCGTGCGAAAGCTCTTAGGACAGGTCCGAAAGTTTGATCATAGACCGCGCCAAGCGTCCAAAATATTTGTCCAAAGAAAGTTTCGGGTTTTACGTTCGTTTTTTCTTCATGAGTTATTCCTGCAAAATAAGCTGACAGCATTGGTGCAATCGTTAGGGCGTCAAAAAGAGATATGGCCATAGCAAAGCAGATCGTCAAGCCAAATTGTTTAAAGAATTGACCGACAACACCTTTCAAAAATCCCAGGGGACCAAAAACCGCAATCACAGTTAGAGAAGTTGCGATAACCGCAAGGCGTACCTCATTAGTTCCAAACAGGGCGGCATCTTTTGGTTTCATGCCGAGTTCAATATGCCTAAAAATATTTTCTCTGACGACAATCGCATCATCAATCAATAAGCCAACCGACAGGCTAAGGGCTAACAATGTCATAATATTGATTGTGAAGCCAGCCATCGCCATTAAAACAAAGGCTCCAATTAGAGAATTTGGGAGTGCAAGCCCCGTGATGATCGTGGAACGCCCATTAGCCAAAAACAAAAATACCACCAAGATCGCAAGAACAATCCCTAAGAAAATAGATTCTTGAACATCTTGTACATTGGCGCGCACCCAACTTGATCCATCTCTTACTATTATGAGTTGCGGATGTCCGGCTTGAGTTTTAAATTGTTCGTTAATGACGGCAATTTTTTTTCTAAGTGCATCGACCACGGCGATGGTATTGGAGCCTGATTGTTTAAAGACTTTAATTGACAGAGATTTCTTTCCATTCACAAAGCTCTTGGTCGCTTCATCGACAAGTGTATCAGCTACTACGCCAATATCCTCGACACGAATTGGAATATCGTTGCCGAAAAAATTGACCACCAGTTTCTTTATGTCGTCTATTGAAGTGAATTGGCCGAGTGTTCTAAAGATAGTCTCACTTTCACCCTGACTCTTTTTACCACTTGGGATGTCTTGTCCGGAGCCAGCAAGTCTTGCGGCGATTGCATTAACTGATAGTTCACGGGCTTTCAATTTTTCTCGATCCAGTTGAATTTGAATCTCACGTTTGCGGCCGCCGGTAATTGTGACGAGACCCACTTTAGCCACTTGTTCGAGTTTTGGTCTAATTTTATCGTCGGCAAGATCAAAGAGCTTGGCATCAGGTAGATCGGCATCAAGGGCTAGATCCAAGATAGGTTGATCAGCTGGATCTATGCGGCGGACAATAGGTTCCTTGGCTTCTTTTGGCAAAAATCGCTTTACCGCGCCAAGGCGATCTCTAATTTGTTGTTCCGAGTCTTTGATGTCTGAGCCCAAAGCGAATTCAGCAACGATAATAGCGACGCCCTCGTTATTAATTGAGCTCAATCTTTTTATTCCAGAAAGCGTTGAAAGCTCATCTTCAATGGGCTTTGAAATTAGGCTTTCAACTTCGGCAGGGCCTGCGCCCGGATAAGGAATAGAAACTGTAATGATCGGAAAGGTCACATCCGGAAATAGATCAACGCCAAGTTTTGTAATGGACATCAGTCCGGCAACCAAACTTACAAGCACCAGACAGGTAACAAATATCGGACGCTTAATGGCGAGATCAGCGAGATTCATAAGTGTCTCCAAAAAGTTTAAGTTGTGCATGAACTTGAAGAATTTCGGTGAGCGTTCGAATGCGACTTAGCTCTGCGACCATATAGTCGACCTCAAAGCTGATCACGTTTATTAAGGTGGTGCGGCCTTTTGCATGCCGATTTTTTTCGTTTTGAAGCTTTGCTTTTTGAGCGTTCGACAAACTCTCAAGCATTTCGTATCGGACAAGCGCATTCTCGAATCTTTGGTTAAGCTCATGCCAATCGCGTTCTTGTTCGAATATTTTGCGTTCCAAATTGTGTTGCGTGGCCAATTGCTGTTCTCTCCATCCCGCCGAAGCATCGTGAGTTGCGGATAGGTCTAATGGAAAGTTCAGTCGAATTCCAACAGCTTCAGAAGGTTTTGTAATACCAAAAGATTGATTGATACTTGCTGTTTGCTCTTTATCAAAGCCATTCATACCAAGCTGTCCATATAGTTCAAGGCTGGGCTTGTTTTTTTCTTGCGAGACTTTTGCACTTGCAATACTAGCGCGAGCGCGTTCTTGTGCCGCTTTAACGTCGTCGCGCGTTTGCATGCTATTTTGTCGTTTTAGTTTTTGGTGTATGTCTTTGCTAGCAAAGCTTGAGAGCGAAACAAGTCTTTCGGCTACTAAAATTGAATCCACTCCGCGTAGCGCATTAAATGCACGAGAGGCATGTTGTTCGTCCTCTTCGGCCATTCTAAAATCAACCCGTCTGGCTTCGAGTGCAGCTTTAGATTGTAAAAAGTCAGAATTATCGGCTAATCCTAGCCTTGCCTTGCCCCGTGAGTAGTCAAAAATGCGTTTGGCGCGATCAAAAGCATCTTTTGAAACCAGCGTTGCTTCTCGCGCCAGGGCGAGCCTCCAATAGCTACTTTCGGCTTCAAATAAATAGGATTTTATTTTAAAGCTTTCAGTAAATTTCTGCGCCTCAATATTGGCTTCAAGCTGTTGTTTCATTGCTGAAACCTCTGCACCAAAACCATTTCGCCAGAGAGCTTGTGAGACTTCAAGAAGAGGCGCCGTTTGATAATAGAGTGGAATTGCCGTACCGATATATTGAAGACTACTATAAGAGTAAGTTAGCTTGGCCGTGGTACCAAAGCTTGTCTGATCCTGCAGGCCCACCTGAAATTGTGTTGATTCAAATTTCTGATACGGAAAAAATGGACTTTGTTTGGAGTCACTAACGTAAACGGCGTTTGAAAAAAAACTTGGAGTCGTAACTAGGCCAACTTCCTTTTGCATCAATGGGGCCGAGTCGACGAAATATTCAGATGCTTTTAAACCATCATGTTTACTTCGAACTTGGCTCAAAAAGGTCTCGAGATTCATGATATTCTCATGTGATGGCTCGGTCAATTTCTCGGCGTGAGCCATGGTCACTGTAAATATTACTAAAAGAATTGGGGCTACAGATTTCATAGGACGGCTCCTTAGGGGGCTTCTCTTAAAATTCCGTTAAATGCGATATTAATAGAATAGTCAATAGTGCGATCAAGATCTTCAGCTTTGGCAACACTTTTTCCTAAAGCTGCTTTTCTCATTGGATCAGCTTTTACGATGTAGAGTTTATGAAAGAACTGCTGAATTTAAAAGTTTCTCTAAAAGAATGGCGTACAGAAAATAGTAAAATGTGGACGCAACGACCCAGACCAATATAATAATGAACAACATGCTAGTGCCCGATCTGAATGCAGAGATGCTGGACACTAGTAAAATAATGCTAGTAAAAAGCCAGGGGTAAAGAAATGCAATATGAGGGTATTGGGTTATGAATTGAGGAAAAAAATAGATCACAATTGGTGAACTGAGTAAAAACAATACGGGGAGTGCGGTGAGAAGTTCCCAAACTAAATCAGCAGGAAAGTGTTTTTTTTTGCTAAACAGACCTAAGAACAAAATACAGCTTACGGTCAGTCCGAAATGAAATATCGCGGAACCCACCAAATTTAAGAAATAGAGGAGTTTAAGACCCATTTAGGACCAAACTTTCGGGGCATAGGTATTCTTGCTTTGCAGTTGTTTCATGAAGACATCATAATACAAAAAAGGGGCTTCCAATAGTCTATTTCATTGTCATTTTTTACATGTCATTTTTTACATGTCATTTTTTACATTGTTTTTGAAAAGTTCACATAGCAGGAGCTTTAATAACTTGGTCTATCTCATGCCGAGCCGGTTGAAGCCTTTAATAAATTGGTATGAAAACTGCTATTGAGTTGGCCAAATGACTCGTGCTCAGTTCGATTTATCTTCACCACAAGGATCCCAACGCTACCTCTGGGGTCTTTTTGTTCTTATAAATGTGACTCTCTTGATCGATGAGCTTCAATTGGTTGGTCAGCATCTCTTTCTTGTTTTTTTTCTAATCAGACTGACCCAGACATTTCTTGCATTTTTTGCTGCTACTGCAGTTTTCTTTAGAAAAGAAATTTCTGGAGACTTTTTAAGTCTGTATATAGTCTTTTTAATTGCCGTAGGTGCTTGTACCTCCTTGTTTGATCCAAGTGAAATCATATTAAGATTGAGCATAAATACTTTTTTCTACCTACTTTTGGCGGCGAGTTTTAGCGGAAGTATTAAGGATTGGCTGCAGATTTATTTACCAGTTGCTAGTTTATTATTACTTGCACCGGTTGGCCTTAAGGCCACTTATCTGCTGCATTTTGATAATCTCTACTTCGTGTTCGCAAGCCTTGCTTGTTCAAATGGCATTGTATTTATAAGAAGCTATTTGGCGTATAAAACGCTTGATGGAGAGTCAGACTTTATGCCTGTGGATGCTCTGGGAACAGCTGATTCATCCGCATTAGAGGCGCACCTCGACAATCAATCAAGTGTACCGATTTCCAGAGCTAATATGGAGTTTTTCAACGAGGGGCCAGCTCCTTCCACTGATATCATTAGCTACTCAGCTCTGATTAATTTACTCAATGAGATTGTTGGACAAAAGCAGCTTCAATATAGAAATCTTGTGAAAACCAAAATATCTGCCTTTGCACCTCGAACCGGGCCGCAGGGATTTGGCATTCGAACTGAAATGCGTAATTTGAAGCCAGTTCTAATCCAGTTGATAGACGAGGCTGTCACCTCTCTGGGCATGCAGACGGGATTTGTTCGAATAAACGTCCAATTGACCTTAAGACAAATGCTTTTAATGGTTGAAGATAATGGCCGGGGAGTTAGTAAAGAAGCCCTGCAGAGATTGAAATTAAAGAGTCTTCAAAAGCCTCAAAATTTACCTACTGCAGAAATGATTGACCTGGTTCCGCAAGAAATGCGAGCACTCTTTCAATTTTGGGGGGCTGAATTCGAAATTGCAACTCGATTGGGCGTTGGCCGAAGAGTCTGCATGAGCTTTCCTTTAGAGGCACTTTCATTGGACGAGGTGGTTCAATCTCTTGAAGAATTTACGCCTTATTCATCTAATGAAGCGACTATGATTCATTAATTTAGGCTTCTTTTGATTACAATTTAAATTAGAGACATCTTAAAAATGCAGGGCAAGTTTAGCGGCCATTGATTTGAAAGTCGAGGCTCGTTGAACGCGATCAAAGATTGCATCCCACCTTGAGTCGTGTAATTGATCGTCTGAAATTGAGTAAAAAATAAATTCAGAGCCAGGCTCCTTGCTTACAATTCTCAACTGCGCATAGAGTTCTCGTGCGGCTTGTTCGGGCTCCATTGAAAGTTTGAGTTCGACTCCTCGATCAAGATTTAAATTGGTAGGTAAGATGCCCTTGAGATCCTGAATTTTTTCGCTTTTCATCAAAACTGCAAAAGGCAAACTGGGTACATAATGATGAGGTGTATGGCCTGGTGATTTGTGGCTCATTTGCTTTTTTACTGAAACTGGATGTGACCACTTTGAAAGGGCGGCTTCAAGTTCGATGATGCCAATCCGCCCCGGGCGTAAAATCGAGATGGCATCTTGCGAAGAGCTAATTTCAATTACCGTTGATTCAATGCCAATTTCACATGGGCCACCATCAACCACGAAGACATCTGGATTTTTAAATTCCTGTCTCACATGATGGGCTTCTGTGGGTGAGGTTTGGCCAAATTTATTTGCACTTGGGGCAGCAAGAGGTCCAACTTCAGAAATGAGTTGAATAGCCGCTTGGTGATTTGGAAATCGAATGGCAACTGTTTCTAAGCCTGAGGTGATGAGTGAGTTTACGGATTTCGCCTTTGGTAATATAAAAGTTAAAGGGCCGGGCCAGAAATAACGGGCTAAAAAATCAGTTAAGTCGCCCCATTCAGTGGTCAAAGCTTTTGCTTGTTTGAGATTTGCAACATGCACAATAAGGGGATCAAAGAATGGTCGTTCTTTGAGGGTGAAAACCTTGCGAATGGCATCTTCATTTTGAATATCGGCAGCCAGTCCATAGACGGTTTCTGTGGGAATTGCCACCACGTCGCCTGCAAGGAGCAGATTTTTAGCTTTTTCTAGATCTCGAGAAGATATGCTGATCATGATATTTATAGTATACCACTCCAAAAGAATTTATCGGCCTAATTTCTTCTAATTGGTCTAGCCGAAATGCGAGCAGGCTGCAAACTTCTAAAATAAAAGCCTTGCGACAGGCGAGCTTCGCTTTCTATAATGGATATTTAGGGAAAGGATTTTACATGCGAGAAGATGAGAGTTTTTGGCGAAAATGCAGTAGCTGTAAAGTTCCTATTGAATTTAAAGCAAAGCATTATGTTTGTAGCGTATCAACCTGTAATGCCTTGAGAACGGGCTATGTATTTTGCTCGGTATCGTGTTTTGATAAACATTTGCCCGGGGCTCGTCATCGTGATGCCGGTGCCATCGAAAAAACTGCTGGAACCCAGCCTTATTCAGCAGATGAACCTAATCAGCTCAATAATTCGCCTCAACGAAAACTCGCAGTTCCACATTCGGGCGGTGCGATTACTCAATCCAAACTGCAAGTTCCAAAAGACGTATTGGTGGTGGTCTCGAAGCTTAAGGACTATATAAAAGCCAGATCGGATATGAATACATCGCAAGACGTGATCGAAATTTTAAGCGATCAAATCCGGCTACTTTGTGACGATGCAATTGATAAAGCGCGAATGGCTGGCCGAAAAACCGTTCTCGACCGAGATTTTGAAAAATAACGAAACGCAAAATCATTCCTGAACCACTTGCTTAAACAGATCCATTGGCATAGGTCCATTGGCATAGGTCCATTCGGATCACTAGGTGCTAGCCGCGAATTCTACTCAAATCCGCTGGCAATACTCTGTAGAAGGTTTCGAAAACCAATCTTTGAGCCGCAAACATAAGAATGAAATGAGCCGGGAGGGTAGTTTCCTAAAAAATCAGTCTCAAATATCTGAGTGCCTTGGTTCGTAGTTGAAAGAAAATTAAATGGGAAAAAGCTAAATAGGATTTCAAGTCCAGTCGTAGGGTTGACTGAAATTCCAATGCCTGTTCCAGGCAAACGAAGTTTTTCTCCTTCACAAATATTTAATTGTGCATACGCAGATTGTAAATTTGTGATTTGCAATTCGGTTAAGGTGATTGTTGGCTGCCAATCCCAGTTGTGCGTGGCAGTTCAAGCTGCTAATTTTTTCATGTTGAGGCGGCAAATTCACGGCCCCTGAACTCGGACTTTTCCAAACAAAGCCATTCCACTAACTAAATGAGGAAAGAACCCGTTCGCTAGGCATCAAAATTCTTTTGTATTAATTCCTTTGCTGTAAATTCAGCTCACCTTTTAAAGTTAAAGCCGATGAGAAAAATCTCAAAACTGCGAGTGCGCGTTCCCTTGGGTTTGAAAATTTCAACTTTTTGAAAACTACTTCTGAGCCCCGTTTGTAGCTTTGGTAGTTCATTGCTTTGAAAAAATTTGCAGACAAAGCTTCCCCCTGGTTTCAAATGTGCCTTCGCAACGGCCAAAGCCATTTCGCAAAGTTCGAAAGAGCGTGCTTGGTCAACGCTGCGAATTCCAGTTGTATTTGGGGCCATATCTGAAAGAACCATATCTAATTTTTCAGGCATTTCAAATTGGCGGAGAAGTTCGGCAATATCACATTTCAAAATATCATCTTGAACGAAACGAGCATTTTCTAGTTTGAGATCAACTGCAGTTAAATCGAGCCCTAAGAGTTTGCCTTTTGCACCGATTTTTTGCGAGCTATACTGAGACCAGGAGCCAGGTGCCGCACCTAAATCCAAAATCTGCATTCCTGGCTTTAGAAGGCGAAAGCGCTGATCGATTTCTTCAAGTTTAAAGACGGAACGGGCCTTGAAACCCAGCTCTTTAGCTTTTTTAAAAAAATGATCTTGAACTTTATAAGACAAAATTACTCCATGAAAAATGCTAAAATAGGTGATCCTATAGGGTTTCGCAAGGCGAAACTTTTCACCGCTCAATCTAACTTTGTTCTCTTAAATAATCTCTTAAATAATCTCTTAAATAATCGAGGTGATAGTGGGCTGTCTAACAATTTTTGGCTCTTCTGGATTTCGTAGGTGCCAAATGCAATGAAATGGCAGAGGAGCAAGCATTGGCTTTGCATTTGAATAAGATCATTATGTCTAAAATTGATTTGGAGCTATATATGAAAAACCTATTTGCGATGGTAAAAGCGAACATAAGTCACAAGATACTGTTCGGGTTATTTTTGGGTCTTAGTCCAATTATTACCAACTGTTCGCAGGCAAAATATGGTGAGACCAATAAGCAAGCTCCGCTACCAGGACTAGCTGTCCCAGCGGTTGCGGCTCCCGCGGCAAAGCTTCCAGGGGCAAAGACTATTCCGACAGGTACGATAAAGGATATAGACGGAGGGACAGCAAAAGAATCGACTCCAGAGCTTAGCTCTTCAGGTAGAAAGTCGACGTCGGGACCCATCGAAACCTTAAGAAACAATGATAGGCAGCTGCCAATTGTAATCGGAAATGTTGCTCCCAAACCTTGTCCGCAACAGTGTGTCGGCACACCAGTGACTACAGTTCGTGCTCTGCCTCAGCAAGTGGCTCCAATTCAAAATGTTCCTTGTAAAGGTGGCTCATGTCATAAGAGCCCATTTGTACAAAGCTATGTTTCACCAACGCAAAATGTAGATATTTTATTTGTCGTTGATAGCAATGTGAGTTTGAGCGATCAACGTTTTGCACTCTTTCAAAATATCGATTCCTTTTTGAATAATTTACCAAGTAATTTGAATTACCACATGGCAGTATTAAATACTCAAGACTTACAATCATCTTTGTATGCAGTGCCTAGCAAACCAGAGCAAGTAATATTGGCTGATCTAAGTTCTCTAAATGCAGATGATCGTGCAAAGTCAATAGAGGCAGCGAAGCAAGGTATTTGGGATCGCATCGCCACATTGAATACGGTGAATTTTGTTGGAACTTCAGAAAATATTTTAAAAATGTTTGAACGCGCGATTTCTTCGCCTGAGCTTGAAAAGAATCAAGCTAAAGGCTTCTTCAGAAGTGATGCCGGCTTAGTGGTTGTATCGTTAACCGATGAGCGTGTTTCGAATCAAGTCTTACATCCTCTGTGTATTGATTTGGCAAAACGAATCTACGAGAAAATAGTAGCGCTAAAGAGTTTAGGTATAAAGTATCATGTGCTGCAAACTCTGCCGATAGAATTCATCGGATTTGCATATCTTGACTCGGATGAAATGATGAATCAGGGGCGTAAGGTGCCGTTTAGTTCAGATATGCTTGAGTTGCTTCACCTAGCTGACGGCGTTCTATTTGATCTTGCAAAAGCGGCTGCAAACATTGAGCAAATGAAGGCCGATCTTAGATTTGCGGGAGATCAGGTATTTCGTATGTGGATGAAAAAACGCTTTCTAATTAAGCCAGATATTGCAATGGATCCGAAGTCAGTTTGTTTCGTAGCCAATGGCCAGCTTATTCCCACAAACTTTGTGCCTGAGTTAAATGAAATGCGAATTGATCCAAAAGCAATGCGACTCCTAGAGTCCAGCGCATTGAGTGGTCTATCTACGGATGTATTATGGTGTGAGAACGGCGAAGTTAATAATAACTCTCGTCTCAATGAGTACCGCATCAATCCAACTTGCATTGATTTGCTTTCAAAATTTCGCTAATAAGCAGTCTTAGGGACTTAATCAAAAATAAGTTGTTGTTTTGGACTAGCCTTTAAGTCCCATCGGTATTTACGTGTTTTCGTGGGCGTCTATATTTTTCAGACGATTTTTCAGACGATTTTTCAGACGATCTTTCAGAAATTTTCGCTTTTTCTATAGAATCAGTTTTGTCGTCAGCTGATTTGCCATCAGGTTTTTTCAGCTTTTGCGGGAGTGTCTTGAGCGACTTCTTTTTCTTTGATGGCTTCTTCTTTTTTATAGATCTATCCTCGTCAGTTTTTATCGTTTTTATTTTGGTCGGTTTAGCTGCTTTTAGTTTTTTAGTTTTTTTTGGCTTTGGGGCCTTTTTTTCAATTTCTATTATGTTTAAGCTCGAATCAATATTGGAATTCGATTTCGCATCAGGAGCGATCAAACTGTCTCGATAAATTCTAAATTCAACTCTTCGATTGAGTGCTCGACCTTGATAGTTATTATTGCTGGCAATTGGTAAGCTCAGGCCATAGCCTTTTGCTTCAATTTTTTCTTGGGGGATTTGATTGCTTTGAATAAGATAGGTCTTTACTGCTTCGGCACGCCTTTGAGACAAGCTGAGGTTGTATGCAGCACTCCCGACAGAATCCGTATGGCCAGATATAATTAGTTTATTGAAAACTGGTGGCTTATTTAAGTAGCGTGATAATTTATCAAGAGTTTCTTTGCTGTCAGCTTCAAGCTGGTCTGAATTAAATCGAAATAAAATATCTTTTACTACAAAAGTTTCAACTGGGAGTTTGGGCGTTCCTTCGAACGGGTCCAGAGGCAAATCAAGGGCTGGTGTCAAATCGGACTCATTTAATGGTGTTGGCGGAGCAACTTTTTGGACATGTTGGCCACCCCAGAGAGGCCCAAAGCTATAGTTAAGTCCTCCGTAGACGCGCCACTCGGGATCGGCATTCCCGCGCATGAGTCCCATTCCGCCGCCTGCATGAAGAGCGAGATTGGTGGTTAGGTCATGTTTTAGCCCAATTAAACTCTCAAGTGAAGAGGCATAGCGATCGGTATTGAAGTCGGTGGATTGAACTGGGGCTGCGCCAAATACTTCGCCAATAATTTTTGTATCAATCGAACTCATCAGGTAACTTGCGGCAAGTGAAGCCGTATACTGACTCCTAAAGGGTGCAATTCCTAGGCTTTGGATTGCGGTTCCGGGGGTTCGAATACGGTAACCAAGATTTACCCCTATTACCACTTTGCTAAGGCTAATATGTCCTGCCAGTTCGATATTGTATATTGGATTATTTGGTGTTCCGGTGAAGGGACTGTTTTGAATCAGCGGTAAGGTCATTGAAAAAACTGAAGCGACTGCATTCTCGGTGTCTCCAAAGAGTCGAATTTTAGTATTGGGTCTGATCTCGGTCACGCCAATTTGTTCGAATTCTCCGTGAGGAAGATCTGAGTCAATACTTTGGCCGACAACAGATGGTACCGACACTCCAACGTCCCAGCCACGCATGATTCCGATACCTAAGTTGAAATCCAAGCCCGTTAAGCTGTCTCTAAATTTGTTTGCAGGGAGTGTGTTGGTCGCAGCGAAATAAGGCAATGTATTGACTGAATAGTTAACGAAGGCTCCAAAATTGATCACGCCTCGCTCAAGTGTATTGGCCGACTGAACTGTTACGAAATCTAAACCACTGGTGATGGGTGCGAAATTCTGTAGATCGCTTCCAACAATATTTGCCAGTGAAGCTGTCGTCCAAACGAGCATAGTGAAGAGGGCAATTATCGAGTGCTTAATTTTGAAAATGGCTCGAGGTTTACAATATTGCATCTGCTATGAGTGCCCCATGGAACAGAGGCCTTTGTCAATCTCTGATGAATATAAATTATTGCTTTGTGTCCAGAAAAGCTAGCAGCGAAAAAAGACTTTGCATTAAAGCCTGCTCTCAAGCGATATTTGAGACTTATGCTACAAATTCGCGTCTACTCATTTGTGTTTATTTTTTATTTGGTTTTCTCATCTAATTCAGCAAAATCTTTAGAGCTAACAGGGGAGCCGAAAGCGCAGCTTCAGATAGAAAAAAAAGACGAGCAAACTAGGGATAAGCAAAAGAACGACAAATGGTTTCTTTATCTTGGTGCGGGAGTTGTGCCGCAGCCGAAATTTGACAGTGGAATTCAGTCGAGAATTGATGGCGCGAAGCAGTCCAACTCATGGGCTGGTGAATATGCGGGTACCCTCGAGCTTCCGGGTCTTTACTACCGGGTGGGTGAGTCAACAATGCTTGGTCTCATTGCAGTTTTCATTTTTGAAAATTATGCGAGAGATTTCAAACAGAGGCAAAGCCTTGGCTACGATACTTATAGTATCTCTATGAGTGCTTTGACTTCAACTGGTGCACAACCCGGACTTGGATATTTTGCAAGATTCGATATCGGCCCATGTGAGCTCGTGCAAATTTCTGAATCTTCAAATTCTTATAGTCGAAATTATTTTTCAGGTTTTTTTGAGCAGCTCGCCATCGGTTATGGATTTCAGTCATCCAGAAATACCCGGTTATTGGTTCATTTGAATACTTTTTACGAAGAGGTTGTCGATCATTATCAAACTGGAATTTCATTTAATATTGGATTCTTACTTTGAAATCACCTCAGAGATTTTTAAAAATCGTTATCGTACTAATATTAGGCTGCCACAGCGCTCAGGCCGAGGACAACAATAACAATTTTGCAAAGCCCGGGCTTTTTGACGTTGTAACGAATATTCCAGAAGATATGTCGCTTTGGTGGAAAGAGACCTTTAATAAAGAAAATATCCCGATGCTAGCGGGAATTTTGGGGATTACCACAATTACCACGATGACTGACTATGAGACTTGGCAGCCCCTTCGACGACATTATCTCGAGAGCGAAAGTTTTAAAAATTTTTCGGATAATGGCGAGATCATCTCTAACGGTAATTTTCAAGTCGCGATGACAGCAGGATTGTTGCTCGTAGGGACAGTATCAAAAAATCACCGAGCCTTAAGAACTGCTGAGCAAATTTTAGAAGCACTGTTAGCAAGTGGGATTGTGGTGCAAGTCATCAAACATTCGACGGGCAGAGAAAGTCCAGTGAGTTCGTCTCAACGTACGGGGCACTGGAATGTTTTTCCGAATCAAAAAGAATATATGAAAGACTATCAAAGCCATGATGCCATGCCTTCTGGGCATTTATCGACTGCAATGGCCGCTTTTATTGTTATTCAAGAGAATTATCCTGAGCAAGAATGGATACCCTGGGTTGGTTATCCGGTGATGGGTTGGGTTTGTGTTGGGCTTGTCGGAAGCGGTATTCATTGGTGGAGCGACTTTCCAATTGCAGCGGCTCTTGGTTATCATTTTGCAAAAATTGTGACGAGAAATAATTATCCTCACTCTGAGCAAGATAAACAATCCATTTTGCGCCCTGACCTAATGCCGAGCTTCTCTTCAGGCGGTGAGCCGCTTGTGGCTGCGAGATGGGCTTGGTAGTCAGCAGACTTTTGTTTTCAGCTTTAATTGTTCTATTGGGCCTATCAGTGAGAGCCGAGACGTCAGTCGATGCGAGTGCATATAGTTCAAAAAATTTATTAAGTGATCTGACTTCACCTTGGACAACAAGAGCCGATCGCATTTTTTACTCTGGTGCCGGGCTCACACTTATTAGCCTTGCTATTGAAAGTACTACTGATAATCAATTTCAAAAGGATACCGCACGCTCTCGCATTCTTGGTGAATCAGCAAAATTTGGTGATCTTATGGGGCAATTGGTACCCAATGCTGTCTACAGCCTCGGAATGCTCGCTACATATTTTATCGCAACTGACGAGGTGATTAAGCAAAAATCTATTAATAGATCTTTTTTTATGCTTGAAACGACGCTCTATGCGTCGGCGTTGTCTGCAGTTTTAAAATACTCTGTGCGAGAACCGCGCCCCAATGCGAGCGATCGTTACTCTTTTCCGAGTGGGCATTCAACTACGATTTTTTCTTTTGCCGGAGTCGTTGGCCTCGAGCATGAGTGGTATTGTGCGGTACCGGCTTATGCGCTGGCTGCTTTTGTAGGGTTTAGCCGAATCAACGATAATATGCATTATTCTCATGATGTCCTTGGGGGAGCCACTATTGGCTTATCCTATGCTTTCGGGATTTGGTATAATCGTCATAGGACTGACTCGAGAAACGATGCTGGAGCTAATGCTGACGTCGCATCTTCAAGTCTGTTTATCTTGCCTACCGATGATCTTTCAGGAAGTATTGCTTCATGGCGACGACACTTTTAATCAATATTAATGAGGGCGTTGGATTTTAAATTGTGTTTTTTGTTGCGTGCTTGCTTTGTGCTATCTAAAAAGTAGCTTCGCGAAACGCCTTCAATACTTCTTGCGGCTTACCGAGCATTTTAATTTCGCCCTCATGTAACCATAAAATGCGATCGCAATTTTCAATGGTTGAAAGTCGATGGGCAACTATGATTTGCGTTTTATCGGCGAAAAAATCATTTGTAGCACGAACTAGAATTTCTTCACTATGTGGGTCTACATTACTGGTGGCCTCATCCATTATGACAATCGGACAATTTTGCAAAAGACATCTTGCCATGCAAATGAGTTGTTTTTCGCCCTGACTCAAATTGCGTCCGCGTTCTTCAATAGTCGTATTGAGGCCAAGGGGTAAAAATTGAAACCAAGTTTTAAGGCCAACGCGATTTAGGGTTTCAATTAACTCAGCGATGGGTTTTGAGCAGTCGAGAGATAAATTCTCGCGCAGCGTACCTTTGAAAATGGTCGGATCTTGGGAGATCAGGGCCATACTTTTTCTATAGAGTTCGAGATCAATTAGTGGTTTTTCATTGAGAAAGTTGTTTTTTTGTAGATTAGCTTCGTGGCCATCAATTTTAATGACGCCACTTTCGATGGGATAGAGGTGAAACAATATTTGAATTAGGCTTGTCTTGCCGCTGCCCGTACGGCCGATTATGCCAAGTCGCTCCCCGGCGGCTACTGAAAAACTGATATTTTTTAAAACTTGCGGCAAATCTTGACGGTATCTAAAATTCAGATTTTGAATTTCGATAGTTGCAGAATTTTTGTTAAATAACTGATTTTTATTTAAATCATCTTCTTCTTGATAGGTGTATTTGGCTTGGCTGGCTTGAAACTGGGCGGAAGAGGGCAGTTTTGTGCCTGATTCAATTGGGTATCTTAAATATTGATCTAGTCTTTCAACTCCAATTAAAGCTTCTTCAAATTGAGAGATCCAGTCGAAGAACATTTGTAGGGTGTTTCCTGAAATAGCAATAAAGCTAAAGGCAACCCCAACTGAGCCAACGGATAAGACGCCACTTTTTACGAAGAAATAGGCATTGAAGCCGGTGATTAAAAGTAAGAGTGCTGTGAGTGCATTCATTTGAAATGAAAAAATCAATAGGTGAAAGGTGGTTTTTAAACGTTGGTTTAAGAACAGTAAATTGAGCGAAGTGAATCGTTTGAAAAAACTAGACTGTTTTTGAAATGTTCGAATTGTAGTTGCGCCCTGCGCGGTTTCGGCAAAGTGTGAAATTGAAGGTGAGCGATTGCGAGAAAGACCCCGGCGTTGTTTGCGCAAATTCGCACGATTCATTCTATAGACAAAATAGTTGAGCCCAGCGATTAGGATGCAAATCAAAAAATAGATTCTGCTGGCAAAAGTGACTAAGACGATCATTGCCAGTATATCAAATATAATGCCTAAAAATTCAGCTAGTGGTCCTCCAAAGAGGCGAAATACGTTGCCGTAGTCTGAAGAAAATCTTGTCACCACGCGCCCCACCGGTGTGACATCGAAAAATGAAATAGGAAGACGGCTGGTCCGCAAAGTCACTTCATCATAAAATTGGCTAATGGCGTGGGAGCTCAATCGTGAAAACCAAATACGAAAGAGTAAGGTTAGGCACAGTCCGCTTAGGCTGACCGCGCTAAGTAAAAAAATAAAATTCGCGGAATCTAATGATTCAGTCCACCTTGGTAAAGGGGTGCAAATTTGCGGTGACTTACACATACTGTCGACCCAAAGGCCTACAATATTGGCATTAGACATTAACAAAACTCTTCCTAAAAAGCCGATAGCAAGTAACAAAAGACATTTCAATTTGTAGGGTGCATAGGCCTGACTGAGGGTCGAAATTATATTTTTTGAATAGCCACCAGAGAATTTGGCTTCGTCTTCAATAAATCGTGTGGATACTGTTTTTTTAAGTTGGTTCATTTTGCACCTTGATCGATGTCTGAAGCCAAAATATTAGGAGGAGCAATGTCGATAGGTTCAATTTTTGGAAGCGATTTTAATTCATGATTGGAAGATGTAAAATTTCGAAAACTTTCGGATCGAAGCAATAACTGCGCGAGAGTACCAATCTCCGATATTTTGCCGTTTTCTAAGTAGACAATTCGATCGACATATTGCAGAACAGACAGTCTATGCGACACCAAAATTCGCGTTCGAAGGTTCCAGGTGCCAAGTAATAAGTTTTGCACTAATTTTCGCTCTGTATCGACATCGACCGCACTCAAACTATCATCAAGCAAAACAATGGGTCGATCATAAAAAATTGCACGCGCCAAACTGACCCTTTGTTTTTGACCACCAGAAAGATTAACACCTCTTTCGCCAATTTCAGTCTCAAGACCATTGCTCAATGATTCGTTATTCATCGCAAATTCAGCTTGATGAAGAGCCGTTAAAACCCCTTCGTCGAAAATCGTTGAGGCGTCATACTCAAAAACAATATTTTCTCTTAAGTTTGAGCTCATGACAAATCCGTCTTGAGAAACAAAAGTAAAAAAATCTTTAGTTTGTTCGGGTTTCAAATTCAGCATATCTTGTTCGCCGATCTTGAACTCTTCGAACTGGGCTGCTACCTCTCGTATGAGTGAAAATAGTAAAAGAGATTTACCGGCTCCAACTTCGCCGACAATGGCCAAAAATTCACCGGATGGAACTTCCAGGTTTATGTCGGTGAGAATATTTTGATCTTGAATCTTTAAATTTAATCCAGAAATTTTGAGCGCTGGCGATTTTTTTTCGCTGGCAACCGGCGTCCGAAAATAAATTTCTGGATCTTGAGTATTTTCAGACAAATCTCCGAGCCTCAAAAATTGTTCAACACGTTTGATTGAAGAATAGGAATCAAATGCAAAAGTAAAGACCCATGGTAAGGAACGAAATGGACGAGTTAAAAAGACGCCGAAAATCCAAAGCAAGGCAAGTAATTCGCCAGGGGTCACTGGGTGATGGCTCAAATATATCATTGAGGACATCGCGCTTAGATTAATGAAGAAGCTTACGCTGGAGGCAACCGAGCTATTGATCTGACCATTGGTTACCATTTGAATTCGATTGGCAGTTTCTTCAATGCGTTTGGCGAAAATCTTAGTTTCGAAGTTTTTTGTCCATGCGAGAATACGCAGGCTGCGAATATTTTGTATCCATTCGTTCACTAATCCAGAGCGTTCTGCGGCAAGCTGTTTAAATTTGAAAAAAAACTTTGCTTGCCGAGCGGATAGCAGCAGATGAAAAAATATTAGAATACTCATCGTCCAAATTATTGGCCAGAGAGGAATGTCATACAGCTGATGAATGAAGATTGGGGCCATTATAATGGGAAATAGAATTGAGGCGCCAAGGTGTAAAGTTTGTTCAATAACTGTCGTCACACTGGCCACATCAGTGGCAAAGATCGAAATGACTTCGCCAATTGATTTGTTGTTTAAAGTATCACGACGCAGAGACAACATTTTTTGATAAATAATATCGCCAAGATTTTTTTGAATTAAATAGGCTTCTTTTGCTGCAAAATATGTGGCAGATAGACTTAAGAATTGACTTATGAGGATTGCCAAAAAAGCTAGAGTGATATTGGTCAAGGCACTCGAACTGACAGTGAAATCCAAATAGCTCATGGCCTTTTGCAGCGTGAAAACATCAACGAAAGCTTTTTGAAAAAATGGGCTAAGCAGCCCGAAGAAAGAGGCCGCAAGACAAATGAACAGTAAAAGGAGTCGAGCCCAAAGGCGAAATAAGAAGATATGAAGGAGTAGATTTTTTCCTCTAAATTCGTGCGTTTTACCTAGAGTAGATTTAGTTCGCATTTTTAACTCGATCTTTTCTTTTCTTTCTACGTTGCTGTGCTCTCGGTGTAGCCCTAAAGCTACACTTTCTGGCTCGCTCTTTGGCAGAAAAGAAAATCTCTTCGTGCAAAATGCGAACTAAGTCTGCTTCAGGTAACAAATCCGTTAGCCTATAATTTAAATAAAGAATCGTCGTGAAAGTTAGTTTAAAAATGAATTGCCTTAAAGGCTAGCCCTAAATCTCCCAGCAAAAGCGCGGTTAAAGATTTTCGGTACAGGATTGACCAAAGGCAGGCTTATATAGCTTGCGAAAAAGCACGGGTCTGACTAAACTTGTATTCGCTATGAATCCAAGTTTTGCTTACTCTATTTTAAATCCATTTGACGCGACAAGATCTTATCCCTTTGACCTTCGCGCCCGGGCCATATGGGCCCAGCCCTTCGTCCTGCACTTGGATTTTGTCCTAAAAGCTGACTTGCGAGAGATTATCTTGCCGAAGAAGTTTGAGGGTGAAGAACGCGTCGATAATTTATGGGAGCACACCTGCTTTGAGGCATTTATCGCTCTTGAAAATTCGCCCCAATATTTAGAGGTCAACTTGGCCCCAAGTGGTCAATGGAATATCTATGAATTTAAATCCTATCGCGCGAGTCGACTGGAGGCGGAGCAAGTCACCTGTAAGCCTCTTGTACTTAGGGCAAAGACAAATTTTAACATGCAAACTAAAATAGATTTGAGTGCAGTGAGCTGGATTAAAAATTCAAAAAAAGATGTTGATGTTCAACTCGGTCTAACCGGAGTGATCGAACTTAAAAATAAACTTAAATCGTACTGTGCGCTTACTCACAAAAGCGAAAAGCCTGACTTTCATCGAAAAGAAAGTTTTATTTTTCGATTAAAAAATCCTGCGGCCGTTTAGGAGCAATGTATGAGTTTTCGTTTTGGTATCGATGTATTGCTGAAGGACTCAAAACTATTGGCAGAACTCAAAACAAAGAAGCTAAGTTTAGTGGCTCATCCGGCCTCGGTTACAGGGGACCTTAGGCATAGTATCGATGCTCTCTATGATGCGGGATTAAAACTGTCATCTGCTTTTGGCCCGCAGCATGGTATTTATGGCGAAAAACAGTATAATATGATTGAGACTCCCGATTTGATTGATGCCAAATTTCAAATTCCTATTTTTTCGTTATACGGTAAATTTCGAAAGCCGACTGCTGAAATGATGAAAACATTTGATGTTGTGCTAATTGATCTACAAGATGTCGGTACGCGAATTTACACCTATCTTACAACGCTTTTTTATATGCTCGAGGCCGCTCATCAATATGGAAAAGAGGTTTGGCTTCTCGATCGCCCCAATCCAGTAGGTCGTCCAGTAGAGGGAAGTTTGTTAACTAAGGGTTTTACGAGCTTTGTTGGATGTACTGAAGGGCTGCCCATGCGTCATGGTCTCACGCTAGGTGAGTTTGCTCTCTATTTTAAGAAAAAACTAAATCTTAGTTGTGAAATAAAAATTGTAAAAATGCAGAATTATAAAATGGATCTGGCTCCAGGATTTGGCTGGCCTGAAAAGTCTTGGGTGAATCCGTCACCAAATGCGGCCACACTCGCAATGGCAAGATGTTATCCTGGTACGGTTATGGTTGAAGGCACCTATCTTTCTGAGGGTAGAGGCACAACCCATCCTCTTGAGGTCGTTGGCGCTCCTGATATTGATGCTGAAAAGATCGTCAAAAAAATGTTTTCTTTAAATGATAAGTGGCTTGAGGCCTGTAAACTTCGCGTCTGTTATTTTGAGCCAACGTTTTATAAGTATAAAGAGAAAACTTGCAGCGCGATGCAAATTCATGTGGATGATGCTTCGTTTTACAATCATGAAAAATTTAAACCCTATCGGGTAATGGCACTGTGGTTCAAGGCTTTAAGACTACTTTATCCCGATTATCAAATTTGGCGGGACTTTCCCTACGAATATGTTACCGATCGTCTTGCAATCGACGTAATCAATGGTGGAACCTTCTTGAGAACTTGGGTGGATGATTCGAGCGCACAGACTGAGGATCTTGAGCGGTTCCTTCTTGCAGATGAAAAAATTTGGGCTGAAGAACGCCGTGAATTTCTGCTGTATTAGAAAAATCTTTAAGCCGATTTTTTCATTTTAAAGAGCACGCTATACATCGCCTCTAAAACATCGGGATCGTATCTTCCAGCCAACTTATTCTTCATAAATTCAACTGCATCTGTGGGAGTCATAGGAACATTGTATGATCTTTTGGTGGTTAGGGCATCATAGGTATCGGTGATCGCGACTATTCGGGCCATTGGATGAATTTCGGGCCCTGAAAGCTGTTGCGGATAGCCATTTCCAGCAAAGCTCTCATGATGTTCGAAGCAACAGGCTCGCATCGATTCATTACACGCATAATCGGTCAAAATTTTAAGTCCAAATTGTGGGTGCTTTTGCATTTGAGCCCACTCAACTTCATTTAATGGGCCTTGTTTACAAATGATGTCGACATGAACATTTCGCTTTCCAATATCATGAAAAAGCGCGCCTCTTCCGAGCTCGGCTAAATCCTCTCGATTAAAGCCCACAGCTTTGCCGAGGCCGAGAGAATAGACGCCTACGTCAAGTGAATGATTGTAGGTATAGAAGTCATGACTGGAGAGTGAGATGAGATGAGCCATGCCCTCTGGTTCTTGTTCCATAAAATCAATAAACTGTGTGATGAGCTCTTTTGATTCTTCAAGGGCGCGGCTAACATCAGGTTGTTCAAAAATTTCTTCCGCCAAAGCCATCGAACTTTCACGCAAAATATGTGCTTTGGTGGCCACATCAATACTGTCTTCGTTCATTCGCTCAAAAACAAATATTTTAAAGTCTTTTCTCTGCTCTTCTAAAATATAAAATACGTCTGATTTTCCGAGCTGGGCGATTTTCTCTTTCGCCAGCCGATCGCCGGATCGTAAATAATGTACATATCTGCCATTGATCATTATAAAGAGATCAAAATTAATCGGCCGATCAGGTATTATTGTGCTCACTTTAATTTTGAAGTGTTTCGGTGTTTCCATTGCATAATTATCACATGCTTTGGTTGACTGGCCAAGCAAACAGCATTTAAATGCTCAATCATGAGACCAAAGCCGGAATTCATATCGGGCCTAAAACCAGGATTTAAACCAGGCCTTAAGCTAGACACACCAATTCAATTCTTAAAGGGTGTTGGACCAAAGTTGGGTGATGTCTTGTCAAAAAAAGGCATTCGGGACATTCGGGATTTAATAGAATATTATCCCAGGGCCTACGAAGATAGACGAGCGGCCAGAAATATTGCTTCGCTCAAGCCGGGTGAGCTGGTTAGCTTAAAGGCACAGATCGTAAATGTTAGTTCTTATAATATGGGAAAGTCCCGAAGAAAAATATATGATGTAACTCTTTACGACGGCTCGGGTAAAATTCATTGTAAATATTTTCGTGTACCGTATCGCGGATATTTTGAAAGATTTAAAATTGGTGAGATGCTTCGTGTGGTTGGCAAGGTCACCTTTTATCGCAGTAGTATAGAGTTTCATCACCCAGACCTTGAAGAAATAAAAGCTGAAGAAGAGGAGTCAAAAGACCAGGAGTCAAAAGACCAGGTCCTGCCTATTTATCCAGAGACCGATGGGCTTTCAACAAGGCAAATTCAAAAAATGCTTTTGCAAGTGATTCGAGAGTTAGATCCAGCTCCACCCACAGAAATTGAAAGACTGCCGCGCTGGCTTGAAGAAAAATATCACCTGGTCAGGCGTTGGATAGCACTCAAGAATATTCATCTTCCACCTGAAAATTCGGCTGCAGACTTCGTTGCACTCAAGTCAGAATATCATAGAAGAATTATATTCGAGGAGTTTTTTTGGCTCGAGCTCTATTTGGCTAGTAAGCGATCGAGCTTTAAAGATCTAAGTGCTACGCCGCTCGTTTCTAACTTTGATTTAGTAACTCAACTGGTGAACAGTTTAAGCTTTAAGCTCACTAGTGCGCAGCGCAGAGCCTTTAAAGAGATTGCTGATGATCTCGCAAAATCGTCGCCAATGCATCGCCTGGTGCAAGGAGATGTAGGGAGCGGCAAAACACTGGTAGCATTTATGAGCGCTCTATTGGCGATGCAAAACAAAAAACAAGTTGCACTCATGGTTCCTACTGAAATTTTGGCAGAGCAGCACTTCATAAATGCAAAAAAACTTTTAGCGCCACTTGGCGTCCGAGTTGCCCTTTTGACAGGGGCGATGAAGCAATCAGAGAAACAAAGAATTTATTTACAACTCTCTGAAGGAGAGATCGATATCTGTATTGGAACCCATGCGCTGATTCAAGAAGACGTTGAATTTAAGTGTTTAGCGCTGGCGATTATTGATGAACAGCATCGCTTTGGAGTTGAGCAGAGAAGCCTTTTGAAGGCAAAAGCGCAGAGTCCCCATTTTCTGATCATGACCGCAACGCCAATTCCGAGAACTCTAGCTATGACCGTCTATGGCGATCTCGACATCTCTGTTATTGATGAACTACCTGTAGGCCGCGCACCTATTGTTACTCGTGTCGCCTACGACAGCTCACGGCCTAAGTTTATGAGTTTTTTGAAGGAGCAAGTCCTCGCCGGCCGTCAGGCTTATATTGTTTATCCGCTGGTCGAAGAGAGTGAGAAAATTGATTTAAAGGATGCGATTTCGCAGTTTGAAAGGCTCAAAATTGATTTTCCAGATTTCAAAATTGGGCTTCTGCATGGCAAAATGAAGGCCGCAGAAAAAGATGAGGTAATGAGGGCCTTTCGAAAGGGCGATCTTCAGATTTTAGTTTCGACAACAGTGATCGAAGTTGGTGTGGATGTGGCAAACGCAACTTTGATGGTAGTTGAACATGCCGAGAGATTTGGGCTTTCGCAGCTTCACCAATTGCGCGGCCGAGTTGGGCGCGGCAGTCTCAAAAGCTATTGCGTGCTTTTTCTTGGAAAGGCAGTTTCACTTGAGTCACGTGAGCGGGTGAAGATCATGGAAATGACTTCTGACGGCTTTAAGATTTCAGAGGCAGATCTTGAAATTAGGGGGCCGGGTGAATTTCTGGGAAGAAGACAGTCGGGGCTTCCTGGATTTAAGCTGGCAAATCTAATTCGCGATGTGAAAATTTTATCAGAAGCTAGGGAGGCCGCATTTTCACTGCTTGAAAATGACCCAAAGTTGCTTAAGGCTGAGAATCAGGCACTTAAATCTCAACTCGCGAGTAGAGATGCATCGCTTGCTAGTGTTGGTTAACTGATTGGATAAATTGATTGGGGTCGCCAAATATGACTGGGGTGGGCTCGTTGGAAATATGTTCATTTTTATGAGATTCAATTGATTGAGAGTGTCATACCTGGTATAAATATCTGGCTCGAGGGGTATGTTATTTTCAGGGAGGTCGGTTGATGGCATCGTTCAATGTAGGTGACAATGCAGTTTATCCTGGTCACGGAGTCGGCAAAGTGACGGCCATGGAAACCAAAGAGATCTTCGGCAATAAGCAGATTTTTTACACTATCCAGATAGCTGATAGTGGTATGAAGATTATGATTCCAAAGAACAATGTCGACACCGTGGGCCTTCGCCCTATCATTTCAAAAGAAGAAGCTGGTAAAGTGATCCAGATTTTGAAAGAAACCAATGTCAAGATCGACAATCAGACATGGAACCGCAGATATCGCGAATATATGGAGAAAATTAAGACCGGATCAGTTTATGAAATTGCCGAAGTTTTGCGTGATTTATTTTTGCTAAAGGTCGATAAAGAGTTGAGCTTTGGCGAAAGAAAAATGCTTGATACTGCGCGTAATTTGCTTCTAAAAGAGCTCTCGCTAGCAACTAGCAAAGACGATCTTGTACAGCAGGCAGAAGTTAAGTCCATTTTCGGTTTATAAAAATCTGTTACGCGCCTCAAAACTTTGAGGCTTCAAAAAAAGCATAGCTATCGTAAAAAGTAATTTCTTGTTAGGCTAAATGGCATTAGTTCTCAACAAGGAAGAAGCATGTCGTATCCGCCTAAGAATTTACAAAATGTACGGGTTCGGTTTGCGCCATCACCGACCGGTTATTTGCACGTAGGTGGCGCGCGGACGGCGCTTTATAATTATCTTTTTGCAAAACGTTTTGCTGGCAAATTTATTCTGAGAATAGAAGATACAGATCTTGATCGCTCTACCGAAGAGTCCATGAAAACTCAAATTCACGCTTTGGACTGGCTTGATCTTAGCTGGGATGAGGGGCCGGATCCAAAAACTCTCAAAGATAAAGGGGCATATGGTCCCTATCGTCAATCGCAACGAAAAGACATTTATCTTAAACACGCAGAGCTACTGATATCAAAAGAACTCGCTTATTATGACTTTAGAACTGATGAGGAACTGGAAGCACTCAAACAAATTGCCATTAACGCAGGTCGGCCCCAACAAGTTGAGGCCCCTGAAAAGATTGTTTCGCCCCAGGATGCGAAAAAACGAATAGACGGCGGAGAAGCTGCTGCGATTCGTTTTAAAGTACGCGAAAGGCGAGATTATATATTAAATGATTTAATTAGAGGAGAAGTGAAATTCGCCAGCGATATGGTCGGAGACTTTGTGATTTTAAGATCCAACGGCATGCCGACCTATAATTTTTGCTGTACTATTGATGATGCATTGATGAAGATCACTCATGTTTTTCGCGCCGAAGAGCATCTTAACAATACCTTAAGACAACTCATGCTTTATGAAGCCTTTAATTATGAGAAGCCAGAATTTGGTCATCTCTCGATTATTTTGGGCGCGGATAAACAAAAGCTTTCAAAGCGACATGGGGCTACGAGTTGTCATGAGTACGAGGAGCGAGGTTATTTGCCTGAGGCTCTGAATAATTTCATTTTGTTGCTCGGCTGGTCAGCACCGAGTGCTAAAGAAATCTTAACTCGCGAAGAAATGATTGGCGAGTTTACCAGCGAACGCTTTCATGCGGCAGCGGCTATTTTTGATGAGACAAAATTGAATTGGATGAATGCAACTCATCTGAGGGCTTTGCCTCATGCAGATTTATGGAAGCGTTTGCAGCCATTTTTTAAAAAAGCCAACTTAAAATTGGATGAGGTGCTAACTTCTGATCCTCGTTGGCAAGATGAAGCTTTGGCAGCCTTTAAAACCTATATGACCAATTTAAATGATGGCGCGTCGCTATTTAAACATCTGAGTGACGAAGCATTTGAAATCAAGCCTGAAGCGCTCGAGGTTTTTAAGTGGCCAGAATCTCAGTTGGTTTGGAAAAAATGGCGTGAGCTTCTTGTAGCTCATACTAAAGAAACCTTTACCGAAGTGGAATTTAATTCGATGCAGGATCAAGTGAAAGCCAGCACTGGGGCAAAGGGCAAAACACTTTTTCAGCCGATTCGCGTTGCAATCATTGGCGAGCCTCACGGAACTGAGCTTAAACAACTTGTGCCGCTTATGAGAAAGAAGTCTTTGCTCATGAGGGTCGATCAGTGTCTTGTTAGAGGAGATTCAAAATAATGGCGCTTCAGATTTTCAATTCATTATCGCAAAAAAAAGAAGAATTTATTCCGCTTACTCCGGGATTAGTAAAAATGTATCTTTGTGGCCCGACAGTCTACGGTCTTCTTCATATCGGAAATTTTCGTGGACCCATTTTTTTTAATCTGGTTAGAAATTGGCTTGAGGTTTCAGGCTTTGAAGTTAACTTTGTTTATAACTATACAGACGTTGATGACCGAATTATTGAGAAAGCAAACCTTGAGAAATCTGCTTCACGGGTTGTTTCAGAAAGATATATTGGGGAATTTAGAACCGATTTCGCCACCTTAAAATTAAGGTCTCATGACCGAAATCCAAAAGTGACCGAATTTATGCCGTCGATAGTCAGGATGATTGAAGAGCTGGTAAAAAATGGTTCGGCCTATGTCATCGACGGAGAGGTGCTTTTTTCGGTCCGTAAGTTTTCTGAGTATGGTAAACTTTCTCATAGAAATATTGATGATTTAAAACAGGCGGCAACAGGTGAGCTCAATCAGAAAAAAATTGATCCACTTGATTTTGCACTTTGGAAACCTGCAAAGCCTGAGGAACCTAAATGGCCATCACCTTGGGGCGAAGGGCGGCCAGGATGGCATATTGAATGTTCGGCGATGATTCGTGAGATACTAGGTGAGTCGATCGATATTCATGGCGGCGGGATGGATCTATTGTTCCCACACCATGAAAATGAAATTGCCCAGAGCGAAGCTTGTACCGGTAAACACTTCGTGAAGTATTGGATGCATAATAATATGATCAATTTCGGCGATAAGAAGATGTCGAAATCCTTGGGTAATATTAAGACGGCGCGTGAATTTTTAAAAGAATATAATGCCGAAATTTTGAAATATATGATGCTCAGTATGCATTATCGTTCAGTGGGTGATTTCTCTGAGGCAGCCATAGAAAATGCGATCTCGGGGCTTGCACGTATTTACTCTGCGCTGGCGCTGGCTAATCATTTACATGCCTCTTCTGATATGGTGCCGGGAGCCGTCGCATTTGACTTTCAGAAGACAATGTTGGCAGAAACTGAACAAATTAAAAAGTCACTTGACGATGACTTCAATACTCCTGAGGTTATGGCTTCATTTTTTAAAGTTGTAAGGAGTTTCAATACGTTATTTCGATATGGAATGAAAATGACTCCGGAGGTTCGTGCAACTTGCTTGAGTTTTGAATCTTGGCTCAGAGATAAAGGTAGTGTCCTTTCACTTTTTCAAGAAGATGCTAGTCGGTATCTGCGAATCTTAGACGATATGCTGTTGCTGCAAAAAAAACTCGACCGACCTATGATAAATAGTTTGGTAATAGAGCGAGCCACAGCGCGAAGGGAAAAAGACTTTAAGCGTGGAGACGAAATTCGGGAGAAATTAACTGAGCTCGGCATTAAGGTTTTTGATCTGGGTGATGTCAGTCAGTGGGAAGTTGAAAAATAGGGGAGAGATAGTCCGCAGTTTGTTTCATAGCGACTCCCGGCGACTCCTAATGACTCCTAATGACCCCTGACCTTTAGTGAACCCTGACCTTTAGTGACCCCTCCCTTTGGCAATGGCTCTTCCCTTTTTACTCAGGGGTCCTTATGGCTAAGTTTAAACTCAAAGCTGACTTTAAACCTTCGGGCGATCAACCGCGTGCAATTGAATCCATTGTTACAAATATTAAGCAAGGTGTAGCTCATCAAACACTTCTTGGGGTTACAGGTAGTGGTAAGACATTTACCATGGCTAATACAATTCAAGAAACGGGATTGCCGGCCTTGATTTTGGCGCCAAATAAAACACTTGCAGCACAACTCTACGGTGAATTCAAAGAGCTGTTTCCTGAAAATGCAGTCGAATATTTTGTGAGCTACTATGATTATTATCAACCAGAAGCCTATATTCCAACGACCGATACCTTTATCGAAAAGGATTCAGCGATTAATGATCAAATCGATCGGATGCGCCACTCAGCTACTCGCTCATTATTTGATCGAACAGATGTAATTATTGTGAGTAGTGTCTCGTGCATCTATGGTTTGGGTTCACCCGAGGCCTATGAAGGTATGATGATACATGTGATCGCCAATAAAGAAATTAAGCGTGATCAATTTTTAAGAGAACTAGTGCGCATTCAATACAAAAGAAACGATGTCGATTTTCATCGCGGAACATTCAGAGTGCGCGGAGATATCGTCGATGTCTTTCCGCCTTACGAAGATGAAAAAGCCATTCGCATTGAATTTTTTGGCGATTTTATTGAGCGCCTAACCTGGGTGGATCCGCTGCGCGGGGCAAGCCTAGGAGAAATCGAGCAGATTGCAATTTATCCAGGAAGTCACTATGTCACAAGTGATGAGCGGATCAAAACAGCAATTAAAAATATTCAAGATGAGTTGCAAAAGCGAATCGCTGAACTCACCTTCAATATGAAATACCTAGAGGCTCAGCGTATCGAACAGCGCACCTATTATGACATTGAAATGATGGAAGAGCTTGGATTTTGCCAGGGCATCGAAAATTACTCGAGGTATTTGACCGGTCGCAACCCCGGAGAACCACCGCCGACCTTGCTTGAGTATTTTCCTGAGAAGTTTATTACTTTTATAGACGAGTCGCATGTGACCGTCCCACAAATCGGCGGCATGTATAGAGGCGATCGCGCACGAAAAACCACCTTAGTCGAGCATGGTTTTCGCCTGCCTTCAGCGCTGGATAATCGTCCTCTCAACTTTACTGAATTTGAAGCGATGATGGATAAGGTGGTTTATGTTTCGGCCACACCCGGGCCCTATGAGTTAAAAAAAAGCGAAGGCCTGATCGTTGAACAAATTATTAGACCAACGGGTTTGCTCGACCCAAATGTCGAGGT
>JAYVXS010000211.1:0-4359 GCA_043784965.1 Bdellovibrionales bacterium | reverse complement strand
TCCTTCGCGATACGGCGAATGCGACATTTTGAATTTTTATGAAGTATTTTTCAAAGGATAACAAGCGTTTGCGCTTTTCTATCGTCGAACTGGCGTTTAAAGTTGATTTACGCATAACTCTCACTTTGACCCCATTCCCAAACTCGCTAAACTAAAGAGGCATGAAAAAGAATTCAAGTTCAGACACACCCTTAGAAGCTGAGGTTCAAAGAGTATCAGACGCTCCCATTGCTACTGAGCCAAAAGCTTTCTCTATAAGTGAGATGGATTTTAAAACACGCGCCTTCTTCGCTTTGCTAATCGGAGCTTTAATCGCCATCGCATACTTCTCTTCAAGTTTGCGCTCGCAAGTGGCTTCTACAAAGTCCAATTTATATGAACTCGACCCAAGCCAAGTTGAAAAGCGTCAGATTCTACCTGATTACATCTTTAAGGATACCAATGCAAAGCTCGCAAAACTTTCAGATTTTCACGGACAAGTTTTAATTTTAAGCTTTTGGGCAAGCTGGTGCGCCCCATGCCTAATTGAGCTTCCTACTTTTTCTCAAATGAAAAAGAAATTGAAACACAAAAATCTGCAAATCTTGGCGGTTAATCTTGAGGACGGCAACGAAGGAAAGAAATTTGCAGCAGATTTCTGGGAACGAAATAAATTTGATTTTTTGAGTTTCTTTGATGCAAACAAAGAATTGGCCCGAAGCTTTCAAGTTGATCTTTTACCTTCAAACTTTGTCATCGACAAATCTGGCAGACTTGCCTTTAGTGGTTACGGATCAACAGATTGGAGCAGCTCACAAATTATTGATTTAATAGAAGGGCTCCTACAAGAAGCTCCACAAAATATTGCGAGTCGACCTGAAATTCCAAAAAATGATATAGGCAATCTGCCCCTTCAAAGCCAACCCGATGAAAAAGAATCCGCCGCCGAAGACATCGATTAACCTTATAGACTTGCTTCTGAAGTAGAAAGAGATTTTTGCACTGCTTTTTGTTTACTTTCGATTTCGTCCAACTTCTCATAAAGAAGTGTGAATTCCTCTTCATCTAAAATCTTTTTAACACCAATAACATAATCGAGATCAAGTCGATCTTTTACCACCAGCGAATTTGCGGGAGCTGAATCAAAACAAATCTCAAATGTTTCAATACTCGGACAGAGCATGATGAAGATATTTCCGCCTCTTTTTTGCGATTTATAGCGCGAGGTTTCTCTTAAATCTTTGTAACGCTCTTGAAGATTAAAATAAATTTTAAGTGCTTGGGACTCTTGGTGTTGGGCAAAATATATTCGAATGGGACCATCAAAAATAGCGGCGTTGAAGACAGGTGAAAAAAATTTCGATTGCGTCACAAAAGTTGCGCCTTCTTTCATCGCTCATCTCCTTCACCAGTTTATGTATTCTTAGGGTAGTCAGGTGTGTCAATTGAATGCAAATACTTTTTTCCCCTCAAGCCAGGTTTCACAAACCGGTGAACTTCCGACCTGGTAAAACAAATCCTCAATGGGAGTATTTAATACGATGAAGTTCGCGTCTTTGCCAACTTCCAGCGAGCCGATTTCGTCTTGAAGACCTAGAGCATAAGCACCGCCAATGGTGTAGGCAGCTATGACCTCAGCGAGAGACATTTTCATTTCGACTCTGGCAAGGACGCCAACTAGACTCAAATCTTGAGTCGGACAAGTTCCTGGATTGAAATCAGTGGCAAGAGCAACTCTAGCGCCAGAATCAATAAGGGCCCGAGCTGGAGGATAAGCACACTTCATATAAAGGTCAGCTGCAGGTAAAAGAGTGCAAGTCACATTTGAACGTGCCAGTTTTAAAACTTCAGTCTCGCCAATTTGAATCAGATGGTCCGCACTAAGAGCGCCCAGCTCAAGCGCCAAATCCGTACCGCCACTCAGGCTGAGCTGATCTGCATGAATACATAAAGCAAAACCCAAATCCTTTGCGGCCATTAAGTATTTTCGTCCAACTCGAGAAGAGAAAAATCCATTCTCCACAAAGATATCCACTCGCTCAGCCAAACTCTGAGATTTTATCTTTGGTAGATCATTTTGAATCATGTGATCGACGTATTCTTCGATTGACTTAAACTCTGCTGGCAAAGCATGCGCGCCCAAATAAGTCCTCAATATTCTACTCTTTTTGAGCTGACCCGCAACTTTGAGGAGCTTTTTTTCACCGGAAAAGTTAAGCGCGTAGCCACTTTTCACCTCTAGAGTCGTCACTCCCTGTCTTACAAATTCATTAACGCGCTTCTGACCTATACTAAGAAGATTTGCAGCAGAGACAAGTCTCGTTTGTTTAATAGTTGATAAAATTCCACCACCCTGTTTTGCAATTTCCTGATATGACTTGCCCTGATTACGTAAGTCGAACTCAATTGCGCGGCTGCCAGCAAATAGTAGATGTGTATGACTTTCAACAAAGCCAGGCAAAAGCGTAGCACCAGCAAATGAAATTTCTTTTCTAATTTTTGAAAATTCTTTTGGCAGTTTCTTTTTTTCACCTATCCATACAATCTTGTTTTTACTGGTGACAAATGCAGCATTTCGAATCAGGTCGAGATCCTCAAAAATAATTTTTCGGCCCATTTTTTTTGCCGCACGAGCAAGGCAAAATAATTCGCCAATTTGAGTGAATACACATTGTTCTTTGCGACTATAGTCTAGCTTCATTTACATAGTTTATGAATGACAAGGTCACCTCGTCAACATCATGATTAAAACATATGGATAATCTCATGGCTCGAGTCGATCAATCTAAAACAATTATCGGGTGGAAAGAATGGCTTTCTCTGCCCGAACTTGGAATTCATTTTATTAAGGCGAAAATCGATACCGGAGCGAGAACTTCAGCACTTCATGCCTCGAGCATTACAATTAAATTTGAACGCGGCCAAAAGATCGCCTACTTCACGATTAAGCCTTTACCAAACCGAGCAGACATTATCATTAGTTGTGAAGCGCCGGTTATTGATGAGCGCATTGTGAGTGACTCAAGCGGCAAGCGCGAAAAACGTTTTGTGATTCGAAGTCAGCTACAAATCGGTGGCAGGGAATGGCCAATCGAGATCACTCTCGCCAACCGTGAAAAAATGTCGGTCAAAATGTTACTCGGCCGAAGCGCCATGAAATTTTTGATGGTTGATCCGACCAAAGTCTATTTGCTCGGAAGACCAAAGAACTTGTTAAATTCATATCGAAGTATCAAAAAAATGAAGAAAAAAAAAGCTGCAAAAAAGTTGACTAGAAAGTCAGTAGGCGATTGATTATGAAAATTGGAGTTTTATCACGCAAAAGGGACTTGTATTCGACCAGAAGAATTGTTGAAGCCGCTGAAAAGCGCGGTCACTCGGTGCGAGTAATTGATCCACTACGATGTTATATGAATATCAACAAAAAAAGTTTGTCGATGCATTATAAAGGAGAAAGCCTAGTTGGTTTCGATGCCATTATTCCGCGAATAGGTGCGAGCATTACTTTTTATGGAACTGCCGTAGTTAGACAATTTGAAATGATGGGGGTGTATTGCCTAAACGAGTCTCAAGCAATTTCGCGCTCACGAGATAAATTGCGCTCCCTTCAATTGCTTTCAAGACAGGGCATCGGATTGCCAAACACTGGATTTGCAAACTCCCCTGATGATAAAGACGACCTCATAGGCCTTATTGGCAAGCCCCCATTCGTCATCAAACTTCTCGAAGGCACTCAAGGCAAAGGAGTTGTTCTCACCGAAACAAGAAAGGCCACCGAGAGCGTCATCGACGCCTTTCGAAATCTCGACGCTAATTTTTTAGTACAAGAATATATTGAAGAGGCACAAGGCGCAGATATCCGTTGCTTTGTTGTTGGTGACTCTGTCATTGCAAGTATGGAACGAAAAGCCAAAGAGGGCGAGTTCAGATCGAATCTTCATCGTGGTGGCAAGGCTTCACTTATAGAAATATCAAATGAAGAAAGAATTATGGCTGTGCGAAGTGCAGAAATTATGGGCCTAAATGTAGCCGGTGTCGATCTTATACGTTCTGGACACGGCCCGCTTGTTCTAGAGGTGAATTCTTCGCCTGGCCTCCAAGGAATTGAAAAGGCCACCGGCAAAGATGTCGCCGATATGATCATTGATTTTCTTGAAAAGAATGCCGCTCCCGGAAAAACCGCCACAAGAGGCAAAGCCTAACGCAGAATTTATAGGCCAAGAGAAGCATTGGGCCTAGCCAATCGTCAGCCAATCGTCAGAACCAATCTAAAATATAGAAAATATAGAAAATTTTATATGTCTAAAAAGACAATTTTGAGCCAAGAATATTACATCTCAAATCCCGTAAGCTCGCTCGTGGCTGTTCTATGTAGGCATG
>JAYVXS010000210.1:0-13668 GCA_043784965.1 Bdellovibrionales bacterium | reverse complement strand
TGTCGCAATGAAAAGGTCTCGAAAACGCCAGGAGCGAAGCGCCCAGACTAGCGAAGCGGCGATTGCAACAGAAATCTGATGAAATATCCGGGCTAGTTGCTTAGAGCAGTTTAGAGGCCGCTGCTACTGACCTCGGTTTTTCAGTTTCGGGCCCAGCTATGGGTGGGTCAGTATTTCCACAGTTTACAAACTAAAAAAAGAAAGAACCGGATCATTGGCCTTTACTTAAACTCAATCTCACCCTTTGTCCCTCGTGCTTGAACTTTGTCTCCGGCCTTAAGCTCTCCAGAAATAATTTTGCGTGCCAGCTTATCTAAAACTTCAGTTTGCACAAGTCGCTTTAATGGACGCGCCCCATATACCGGGTCATATCCTTTTTCTGCCAGAAAATGAATGGCGGCATCATCGAAACTGAGGTCGATTTTTTTATCTGAAAGCCTCTGCTCAACACTTTTTAGCTGGATTTTAACAATTTTACTCAAAGACTCGCGCTCAAGACTGTCAAAAATTACAATCTCATCGATTCGATTGAGCAACTCGGGCCGAAAGTGCTCCCTCAAAGATTGGTTGATCAATAATTTCTTCTTTTCTGCCGACAAGCCTTCTTCGGCAATCGCATGAGAGCCAATGTTCGAAGTCATAATTAAGACCGAATTTCGAAAATCAACTGTGCGCCCCTGCCCATCGGTCAATCTACCGTCATCGAGCACTTGCAGTAAAATATTAGCTACATCTGGATGCGCCTTTTCTATTTCGTCTAGTAATATAACAGCATAGGGCTTTCTGCGCACCTGCTCGGTCAATTGCCCACCCTCTTCATATCCTATGTAGCCGGGTGGCGCACCAATGAGGCGCGACATCGAGTGTTTTTCCATATATTCACTCATATCAATTCGAACGACTGATTGATCCGTATCAAACATAAATTCAGCCAATGCTTTTACCGTCTCGGTTTTACCAACGCCCGTTGGACCTAAAAATATAAATGAACCGATCGGTCGATTGGGGTCTGAAATCTCAGCACGAGACCGACGAATTGCATCCGAAACAGCGCGCAAGGCATTATCTTGACCCGCGACTCGGTTTCTCAAAAAGTCTTCCATATGCAAGAGCTTTTCAGATTCATTTTGCAACATTTTATCTACCGGAATTCCGGTCCACTTCGCAACTACAGAGGCAATTTCTTCAGGACCAACCTCTTCTTTAAGCATCCGATGCATATTCTCACTGGGGCTCTCAGCTTGCTTTGTATAGATACTCAACTTTTTTTCTAGTTCGGGTAATTTACCATACTTGAGCTCTGCCGCACGCTCAAGCGTACCGGCCCGCTCGGCCTTTTCAATTTCAATTCTGACTGCCTCAATTTGAGTTTTGGTATCCTTCAATCCTGATATTTCTTTGCGCTCAGCCTCCCATTGAGCCCGCATTTCGCGAATTTTTTGCTCCATCACACGCAGCTCTTTTTCAAGATAAATGAGGCGCTCTTTAGAAGACTCATCCTTTTCGCGCTTCAATGCTTCACGCTCGACTTGCAGTTGTATCCGCCCCCGCTCAAGCTCATCAATTGGCGTCGGTACGGAGCCAATTTCGATATTCAAACGGCTCGCCGCTTCGTCGATCAAATCAATGGCTTTGTCAGGTAAAAACCTCGAAGTGATATAGCGATGTGAAAGTTTCACTGCGGCTATCAACGCCGAGTCACGAATGCGCACGCCATGATGAACTTCGTATTTTTCTTTCAAACCACGCAGAATCGTAATTGCATCGGCGGGACTTGGCTCATCAACCAATACTGTCTGAAATCGCCGTTCTAGGGCCGCATCTTTTTCAATATATTTTTTGTGTTCACTCAGAGTCGTAGCCCCAATGCACCGGAGCTCACCTCTTGCCAAAGCTGGCTTGAGTAGCTGACTTGCGTCCATGGCACCCTCAGACTTTCCGGCCCCGACGAGAGTATGAAGCTCATCGATAAACAAAATGATTTGACCATTGCTATCAGTAACCTCTTTGATGACCGATTTAAGACGATCCTCAAACTCGCCTCGATATTTCGCTCCGGCAACTAAGGCCCCCATATCAAGTGATATCAGCTTTTTATTTTTCAATACCTCGGGGACGTCCCCTTTCACTATTCGAACCGCAAGACCCTCTGCAATAGCAGTTTTACCGACACCAGGCTCACCAATTAAAACTGGATTATTCTTGGTGCGACGAGCGAGCACTTGAATCACCCGACGTATTTCTTCGTCTCTACCAATCACCGGATCGAGCTTGCCTTCTGCGGCCATCAAGGTCAGGTCTCTGCCAAATTTAGTAAGTACCTCAAGTTTGCTTTCAGGATTGTCATCATTCACTTTATTGCTCCCGCGTATTTTTCGAACGGATTCAAGAATACGTTCTTTTACTGCACCATGGTTTTGCAAAGCACGCCAAAGTTCGGCGGATGCTCCATTCATAATGGCGGTTAAAAAGTGTTCTGTCGAAATAAAAGTATCGTCAAATTTTTTGGATTCTTGATCAGCAAGCTCAAATAGTTTAATCAATTTTTGACTAGCCACGACGCGTTTCGATTGACCCGAGCTCTTTGGTAGTTTGGCAAAAATATTCGTAATTTCTAACTTGAGATTTGAGACTTGAACTCCTGCAGAGCTCAAAACCGAGCCTACTATTCCATCATCTTGAATCAGCAATTGATAGAATAGATGCTCTGGCTCAACCGCAGAATGAGACGCGGTCTCTGCCATTTGAGCGGCCGCCTGCATGGCTTCCTGGCTCTTTCTCGTCATTTTTTCAATTTCGTTCATTTTTTCCTCATATTAAAAATCAATTTAAAGTGACCAAGCCAGTAACTACTGTTTAGACTCACTTAAAATGAGGTCATCTTTCAAAATGTCAATCCAAGATAAGAACAAATCTAAGCTTCAAAATTCGAAAATATTTGGACCCGAGCACGATCCTAGACAAAAAAAAAGCAGCCGTAGACCTCGCAAGAGTATCTTTTTAGATCGGGTTCATCCACAAGATTTTTCTAAATACAATTTCATGTTTTGCTGCGAACAATGCTCTCACTATGATGCACCCAAAGCTATTTGTACAATGGGCTACCGAGCACAACATAATCGCGAGGATCAACTTAAAAAATATGAGCTCACCGGCAAAATTGCATTTTGCAGATTCATGGAGATTGACTAATGATTACCTGGGTAATTTTAGTTCTCTTGAGTCTCCTTCTAAGCGCCTTCGTCTTAGCTGTATGGATTTTAAGACCTGCCATAGCCCAAAGAGAAGAGCTGCTAAATTTTCGAATTCATCCAGAGGTTCCAAGCCTTTTTATGACCTTTAATGGCGTTGAAATTCACTACCATCAAATTGGCACGGGACCGGATCTTGTCCTTCTTCATGGCATAGGGGCCTCGACCTTTATTTGGCGAGACCTGATCCCACCGCTGAGTCTGCAGTTTCGCGTCACGGCCATTGATATGCCTGGCTTTGGTCGTAGCCAAAAGGTTTGCGACTTTAAGTATGATCTCGATTCAATATCAGACTTTGTGGTAAATTTTTTAGCTTATATTAACATAAGAAGCTTTGGTCTGGTCGGAAGCTCAATGGGTGGCAATATATCGCTGTGGATTGCCAAAAAACATCGAGCAAGCTGTCATCAAGTTTTGACAATTGCTCCCGGGACGCACCGGTCCTTAATTAGATATCCAAAATCCGTTTTGCGATGGATGGGACCACTCCATTTTTGCATCAATAGATTTACCATGAAAATTGCCGTAAGAAATGTCGTAAAAAACAAGCTTACCATCACCGACAAAGTCGTTGCTGGTTATTTACTGCCATTCAGAGATAAGGGTGATGCTTGGCGCTGTTTCTTAAAAGCAACCAGTATCATTGGCGATCATCGCCTGCCCGACGAACTCACTGAGCTCAATTTAAGAGCTGAATTTCGCCACCTCAATCTATGGGGTGACGAGGATCGAATCGTACCTCAGTGGGTTCAAGACGAACTCAAAGCCATTCTCAATAGAAGTGAATTTAAAATCTTAAGCTCATTAGGTCATCATCCATTTGAAGAAGATCCCATTGGCATCGCGGGCCCTATTCAGAATTTTTTTTCAAAAACGTAATTTGGCTTAGCAAGTCTTCTCAAACCTAACCCGGATATTTCATCAGATTTCTGTTGCAATCGCCGCTTCGCTAGTCTGGGCGCTCCGCTCCTGGCGTTTTCGAGACCATTTCATTGCGACAACCTGCTTTGAGGTTGCCTCACTCAAAGCAGGTTGTCGCAATGAAATGGTCTCTCAAGCGCCAGGCCAGTCTGCGAATCAACGCTTTCACGACGAAACTGATGAAGTATCCGGGCTAATCCCAAAAAAAGCTGACGCTACTTTTGTCCGGCTCTTACCCCGGCGAGAAACTAATTTTATCGATTTCTTTCAGGCGTACCACTAGATTTTATCTAGTATTCCACCTAGCTACAGTCATTAGTCTTAAGACCTTCATCGCAATTTACATACTTTGAGCGTGGTTTTCTCACAACCAGTCCTCTGTCCTGTCAAGAATTCGCCTCTCTGGTCGATTAGTACTTTGTTCAAGATGTTTGTATTTTGACTTCACCAGGTTCAGTAGGAGCCAGGGAGTTTGGTCAGACTCTCTTAAACTTAATGACATCTCAGAAATGAGAAAGGAGGCGCTTCAAGGAAGATAAAAAAGTACATGGATTAAGATTGTAATCTCAAACAATAGTACATCGGCTCGGACGCCGAACTCCACGCTTAAAAAATGGGGTCACGTAACAAGGAGGAAATTTAATATGAAACATTTTTTTTAATAATTTAATTGGAGGATATAATGGGTTTTCGTATTTCAACAAATATTTCATCAATCAACGCTCAAAGAAATTTGAGCAATAGCCAAATGGCGATTGATAGCAGCATAGCAAAATTATCAAGTGGTTCAAGAATCAACAAGTCAGCTGACGATGCTGCAGGTCTAGCGATCAGTGAAAACTTAAAGGCGCAAATCAGATCTACTCGTCAAGCAAACAGAAACGCAAATGATGGTATCTCTCTCGTGCAAACTGCTGAAGGCGGTTTAAATGAGATCGGCAACATTATTGTTCGTCTTCGTGAGCTAGGTATCCAAGCTGCTTCTGATACAGTAGGCGAAAGTGAGCGCGGCTTTATTCATAAGGAGGTAGACCAGCTTAAAAACGAGATGCAGCGTATTGCTCAAGTAACTACTTGGGGCAAAACCAAGCTTCTTGATGGAAGCACTCCGAACTATGACTTTCAAGTTGGTATTCAAAACAACGAATTCGAAGATCGCATTAGCTTCAAGGCCAATGAAAATACCGCTACTCTTGATTCTTTGAATTTGGCTGGTCTAGATTATACAACTAAAGAAGGCGCCCAAACTGCTCTTGAATCCCTCGATGCGGCCCAAGAAAATGTCAACGGCATGCGCTCAAATCTTGGCGCTCTGCAAAATCGTCTTACATCAACAGTTTCAAATTTGGGAGTTGCTGAAGAAAATATGTCAGCTGCAAATAGCCGAATTCGTGACACGGATGTAGCGAATGCTTCTGCTGAAATGACTCGTAATAATATCTTGCTGCAAGCAGGTACAGCTTCTTTGGCGCAAGCGAATCAAAAGGACAATTTAGCTCTCAAATTGATCGGTTGATTCCTGGCTTTATAGGTTAGAATGTGAAACTCAACTCTTTCTATAGGGTTGAGTTTTTTTTTGCTGCAAAACAAATTTTTGAAATGACCTAGTCCAGTTAATCTAAACTAAAAAGTATTAAGTTTAAGTCGCTTTGGTCCGACAAATAGAGGCTTAAGAAAATTGAAATCAAAATTTGCAGTCAATTTTTTTAGTAGCGATTGAAGTAATAACCTGACGTAAAACACTGACGCAAAACACTGACGTAGAACAACTGGAGGCGAAATGAAAAAATATATCTTACTCGCAAGTACGAGCTTAATAATGTGCGCCTGTGGCGGCAATAGTCCCTATACCACGCCTGCAGTAAATAACTCATCAGGTACTGGCGGCGTAACACCTAATCCAACTCCACCAGCAGACAGTGCGGCCTGGAAGGATTTTGATTTTACCGGCATCATAACGGGTGGCTCGAATTCAAGCCTTCTGTCCATCACCATTGATAAGGTGAAAAAAACAATTACTATAAGACTGCCCTTACCTTTTGACTCAAGTTTGGCCGATATTTTGGTAAACACGCCACTTCCCGCCATAAATGGTGCAAGCATAGCTTTTGGCCAGCTCCCAGACCTAACGCCCGTTTTATCAGTGACCTTGCCGCTCGCATCTATAGCCAAAGGGGTAACTGGATTACCAACTTCGAGTCTTCCAAATGGTGATCCACTCCCAGGAATGCCGACAAGTTCAGCGCCCAGCACGCAGTTTCAGTTGGGGAGTGCAAAAATACCGGTCTATGTGTATATTGGCCATATGTCGGTTGGACTCTTCTTGAATACTCCTTTTGATCCGACAATAGCTACGCATTTTCAAATAACTGATAACAATAACAACTCAGTCGGCGCAATCTACTCAATTCCGTATAAATCACCACATAAAGATGGCGGATTCTTCTTAAACGTAAATGTCCCAACAGAGTTTACTCAGCTCATATTGAGTAACCTTTAAGCTTTTCTCGTTAAAATCTGCCTGACTTGGCGAAAGTCGAATCGCCAAGTTCAATCTAAACAACGCGAATTTTTCGCCTATAAGCGACCTCTTAAGTAAAAGCTGCCTGGCGTCTGACGCATTTTTTGCTAGGCAAGGTAATAAATATTAGTTTAAATTGAATAGTCTTAATTTGAATATGTATAAATGACTCTGGCGTCGCAAAGTGTGGCGAAGAGAAAAGCCTAATAAGGAGATAGTCATGGCCAAGAAGAAGAAAAAAGCGGCCCCCAAAAAAACCGCTAAAAAAGCCACAAAAAAGGCCGCACCTAAAAAGGCGACTGCTAAAAAGGCAACTGCCAAAAAAGCAACTGCTAAAAAGGCCGCGCCCAAAAAAGCAACTGCTAAAAAGGCCGCGCCCAAAAAGGCAACCGCCAAAAAAGCCGCGCCCAAAAAGGCAACTGCTAAAAAGGCTATGAATGACGAGACCAATCGCGACGACCATTCTCATGCCATAAACTCTGAAAATGTAAATGCTCTCACCGCCCTTAGTGGTCTTGAAGAAGAACTTGATGATGAGGGCTTCGGAGCAACTGAAACTGAGCACTTTGATGATGACGATAGCGAAGAAGAAAAAGTTGAAGGCGACGATGATGAAGGTTACTTCTAAATTTTTTTTTGATTTTCAAAAAAAGGGGAAGCTTTAGGCTTCCCCTTTTTTTCTCACTTAGAGATTTACTAGATACTTATTAGATCTTTGCTTCGGCTCTAGCGTGAGAGGAATACTTTTCAAATTCACCATACTCATGAAGCTTATTATAGAGGGTCTTGATAGTGATCCCGAGAGCATTTGCCGCCTGAGTCTTGTTGCCGTCAAAATGATTCAATGCCTTTATGATAAAACCTCTCTCTAAGTTGTAGAGAGTTATAGTTGGATCATAATCCTCGCTCATGATTTTACTCTCAGGATTAATAATACCTTCAGGTAAATCACCCGTCATAATAGTATGACCATCGGCCAAAATCTGAAGGCGTTCGCAAACGTTCTGTAATTCACGAATATTTCCCGGCCAATCATAGCGAACCAAGAATTTCATAGCTTCCTCGCTCATAACTCGGCCACGATTCAAGATACGGTGATTGCCGCGAGAAAGAAAGTAATCAACTAATAATGGAATATCTTCCTTTCGCCGACGAAGGGGCGGTGCGAGCAAAGTAATTGTATTAATTCGATAGTAAAGATCCTCTCTAAAAAGACCCTTGGTAACATCCACGTCCAGCTCACGATTGGTTGCTGAGATCAATCGAATATCAACCTTTATCGGATCTTTGCCGCCGACGCGTATAATTTCGCCCTCTTGTATAAAGCGCAAAAGTTTTGCTTGAATCCCAGGGGTAAGTTCCCCGATTTCATCCAAAAATAGGGTTCCACCACTGGCAACCTCTGCAAGTCCGATTTTTCGCGTATAGGCTCCGGTAAAGGCACCTTTCTCATGGCCAAACAATTCACTCTCCAGAAGAGTCTCTCTCAATGCACCACAATTGATCGCGACAAAGGGCCGAGAAGCTCTTTGGCTGCGTTCATGAATCGCCCGCGCAACCAATTCTTTTCCAGTACCGCTCTCACCCAGAATTAGGATCGTAGCTCCTGATGGCGAAACGCGATCAATCATCTTCATGAGGTTTTTCATAATCTCTGATTTATAAACAATCGACTTAGGTTCGAAAAATGCGCTTTTAGCATTACTGTCGCCCGAAATATGGGCCATGCTTGCCGGAGTTGGCAAAATTGGAGTGTTTTCAGTTTGTGACATAAACGTACCGCCTTTATGGGTTGATGTATCGGCCACCTGCCTGCTCCGTGACTGTCCACGAAATTGACAAGTGTCTAAAAATAATGCAATGCGACAATATGGAAATTACACGGTGTATAAAAAATATGCAAGCAAATATTTCAAGAGTTCAGATAGTCTATAAATAATTTCATTCAAGGTGACGAATAATGGCATTAAAACCAGTCAAAAATTACTTAGAACTGACTGTACAGTTTCTTAAACACTTGGAATTAGTAGAATCATCTTCAGAACACACCTTGAGGGCCTATAAAACCGATCTCAAGCAAGCCTTTGAAAAAGTTGAGGCTGCCAAATTTGAGCCAAACAAATATGTAGAAATATGCCGAACGGCACTGTCTGCCTGGGCATCGCTCTCTATTAATAGTCGCAATCGAAAGCTCGGAAGCCTGAAAAGTTTTACCGCCTATTTATTTGATAAAAATTATACCACTGAAGATTTACGAGTTTTTTTGCAAGGACCCAAAGCTCAGCAAAAAATCCCACACTTTATCTCAGCTGATGAGGCCATTTCACTAATCAAGAAAGTCAAATTTGAACTCGATTCCTGTTCGCACGCTGCAAAAAAAAATCAGCTCCTTCAGGATTATGTTTTGATTCTTCTGCTCTATGGTGGTGGCCTCAGGGTAAGCGAGGCCTGCGAGCTTCAGTCAAATAATATAATTTTTGAAAAAAATATTATTAGAGTTCGCGGCAAAGGTAATAAGGAACGAATTGTCGCCCTATCGCCAATCGTAATGACCGCCCTAAAGAGCCTTCACAATCAACAACAATGGGTCTGGGGAAGCTCACCCCTAGCAACAAGAAAAGCTTATGAGCGCGTGCGAAATTGGGGGGCCCGGGCTGGAATTACGACGCCACTACATCCCCATGCCTTAAGACATAGCTTTGCCACACATCTATTGAGCAGCGGCGCCAATCTTCGAAGTCTCCAGGAGTTGCTTGGGCATACTTCTTTGACGGCTACTCAAAAATACACTCATCTCGCGACCAATCAAATTGCAGAAATGTTAGAAAAACATCACCCGCTGGCCCATCTTAAAAAATAGCCATTATTGTAATATATCAGATTCTCATAGCCATTCCTTCTCGTATGAGGATATTTTGAAGGTCGTAACGAAAGCCGTACAATGAGTTCTTCGGATAATCGCCTTATTAATAGAAGCCCATTATTTTTTTGACGAGTCTAATATGAAAAAAGCAATTTTTTTTGATCGCGACGGAACCCTCATCGTCGACAAAGTTTATCTGAATGAGGTCGATCAAATTGAGTATTTACCAGGTGTTTTCACCTCGCTTAAACGACTACAAAACGCCGGTTATATTTTCATTGTGGTGACTAATCAGTCGGGCGTTGCTCGCGGCCTTGTCGACCTTAAAAATCTAGAGCTCATACACAAAAAAATAGCAGTGGACTTTTCTGAAAATGACATTCAATTTGCTGGTTTTTACTTTGCTCCATTTTCAGTCGAGAGCAATCACCACACAAGAAAGCCAAATCCCGGAATGCTAGAGATTGCAAGCCGCGAGCACGACATTGACTTAGGAAATAGTTGGATGGTCGGCGATCGAATGACTGATATCGAAGCTGGTCGGCGCGCCGGCACGCGCACTGTTTTACTTGCTGGAATGGATCACCCTGAGAAATCTCAATATGAGAAGCCCACCGCATTTGTTCCCGATATTTTAGCGGTCGCTGAGTTAATTCTAGAGTTCGAAGTAAAATAGATTTGTATCAAAATGCTCATCTAAATATGAGCCTAGTAATATAAGTCCAGTAATATAAGTCCAGTAATATAAGCCCAAAAATATGAATCCACTAAAGAGACTTGCTTTAATTATTTACGATAATCATTTGAGATAGCCTAGCTTAACTCCGATAGGAATATACTGAATTGGATCTGATTTCAGTTTTCTAGCCGCGGAATACGGTGGAGGCTTTTCATGTTTTCAAATACGCTAAAACTTTTTACAATTGCATTGAGCCTGAACCTTTTACTTACAGAAAAAGCAACCGCTGCTTGCGGAAAGTTTGTTGTTGTTAAAGGCGATGTCCAAATCGACTTCATAAAAACTCAAAAGTCTGAAAAGGCGAAAGTGAACTCTGAAATTTGCGCCGGCGATAGTGTCGCCGCAGGAAATGAATCTAGGGCAAAGATCGTCATGGTCGATGGAAACGAACTAAATCTTTCGCCCGATACCAAATTGACCATTGAAGGCTACGAATACCAACCAGACCAGAATAAGAAAAAAGTATTACTCAATGTTTTGTTCGGCAAAGTGCGAGCCAACGTCAAACAAAAATATGAGGATGATCCGAAGGATTCTTCATCCAACTCATTTCAAGTCAAAACTAAGTCGGCGGTTGCGGGCGTCCGAGGCACTGACTTTCTTACTTCGTACCACCTAAAAAGCGGAAAATCAGAAGTGGTCACATTTTCGGGTAAAGTTGACGTCGGCCAGGTTGGACCAAAGGGCCAAATTATAAATTCTGTTTCGGTGACAGCAGGTCAAAAAACAGTTGCCGCCCCCAATATGCCGCCAGCACCGCCAGTGCCCGTTCCGGCAAATGAACTCAAGCAATTGAACAACTCATCTAGTGCTTCAAATGCTCCCTCTAACGGAGGCGGCGGTGGGCCAGGAGCGGCGGGCTCAGGTAAAAACTCTTCTGCAGACAACAATGGCAACTCTCAAGACCCAAAGGACTCAATTAAGGATACAGCTAAGGAGCCGAATAAAGATCAAAATAAAGATCAAAATAAAGAGCCCAATAAAGATGCCGCCAGGGATTCAAAGGAACCGAATAGAGACGCCAGAGAAGGAAGAGATTCCAAATCATCTACGTTAAATTCCGGCCCAAATTCCGGCCCAAATTCTGGCCCAAATTCTGGCCCAAACGCTGGCCCAGGAAATCCAATCCCGCCAGGTTCCGGACCGATGGAGCGGTCTCCAGCGGCTGATCCATTTATGCGGCCGGCAACCGGCCCAAGTATTGGGTCTGCGATGATTGATTCCACTGATCTTGGAGGGGCTGCCGGTAGCAAGGCACCTAACTTTAGCAGCAGTCCAATTGCAAATATTCCGAATTTGCCAATCATTGCGACGGCTCCACTCATTGTGCAGCCGCCAATATGCAATTTTTGTAATACCGTCATTCAAAATGGTGGTCCAGCCGTAATCAATATTACGATTATACCTAAAAAATAAAATCAATAAAACTCGCTTCAGATTTATGCAAATACCCAAACTTTTGTTTGGGTATTTAATTTGAGGTCTTGCCTAAGCAATTGAGAAAGATCTCTATTGGCATTTCTTATTCTTGTTTTTATGGTTTACACTTATAGCGTGTTTAAGATTCAAAAATGTGGAGATCATCGTGGCCATTCGCAACTTGTTTGTTCTATTTATTTGTTTTCAATTTTCTCAAGCTGAATCAGGTCCCATTGAAACGGTACGCGACCCAAAGGTTCCAATTGATTCTTCAAAAATGACCAAACTTACATACGGCTATTCACCGTGGAACAAGAGCTCAGAAAAAATCGATTCTGCGACGATCCTCCTTCGCGAGGGCAAAACTGGTCGCCTCATTCAAATTAGTGTTGATGAAACCGATCCCGACTCATCCATTTTTTCAGGCCTCTATTCCTTAAGTTTAAATAATCTGCAAGCGCTCTCTCCTGAGTTCTATATTCCACCCCTTGAACTACTTGGTAGTCAGAGCGGGATAAGTAAAATTACCGAAATGATAAAATCCGGCGAACTAAAAAGAAAAGCTTTTATTTTGCGAAGATTTAAAAATGGACTACAAGTCATCGAAATCTATGACTCAAAAGACCAAGCGAAGCTTGCAATGAGAGCCTTTAGAGCCGAAGAAGAACTTACAGATTTAAGAAATCGTCCCTTAATAGCAAGAAGTGCGATGGATGCTGGAGCACTTGCCGAACAGATTGCAGAACAAGCACGAGCTGCGCTATCACTAATCGAAAGAGCCAGACTCGCGCAGATCGAGGCACTTAAAGCCTCTGAAAACGTTAAGAGATTTGAGCTGCTAACCGCAAAGCAAAAACTAGCACAAAAAATTCTTGCTACAGAAGAAGCAAAAAATGCTCTTACAGACTATCAAAATGCAAAGACCCTAGACGCTCTTAAAAAATTTGAAAAAGCGGTCGAAACCGATCCGGAGAATAAGTCTTACTATTTTCAATATGGAATTAGTCTTTACAAAGCCGAACAGTTCAATCGATCACTTGTCATGCTTGACCTTGCTCAAGAGCCTGATTTGAACAAAAGTGAAATTGATGCCACTGAAGTTAGCTATTATGTCGGACTTAATAATTATCGACTGAAGCTCTATAGAGACGCGATCCACGCCTTTGATTCGGTGGTCAGTGCAAAAAATCCTATGCTAAGTGCTTCCGCGCAATTTTATATTGGAGTCTGTTTATTTGAGCAGCTTGACTATAAGAATTCACAGGCGCGCTTTCAGTCCGTACTCGATATCTCCAGTGATCCAAAGCTTGATTTACGTGCCGAGCAATACATCGAACAAATTCTGCGAATCCAACAATTTGAAACTGAGCGTGCACGCAAATGGAATATCTCTGGCACATTTGGAGTTATTCATGATTCAAACGTCATCATTGCTTCAGATACGACACTTCAGGATACTCCAACCAACGCCGCCGGAGAACGTTTACTCACTCTCGGAAGCCTAAAGTACCGCCCAACATATGAAGCAGATCACGAGTTTGCGGTTCAACTCGATATTACCAATATTTACACCGTCGATACTTCAATGAAGTTTAGCCAAACACTACGAAATACAGACCATCTCTTGGTTGATTTAGCCTTGCCCTATACATTTAAGGGAGTTTTTCAAGGCAAAGGAGTTAAGTTCGATATTGTCCCTGGTTACGAAGGGCTGCTAATGAGTCCGGAAAACAATACTCAAAAATTGATTTTAAGTTCTTTTTTACTAAAGGGGCTCAGCACTGTAATTATGAACGAAAACTGGTTTGCTAATTATAATTTAGAACTACGGCAGGACAATGCCAGTCTAGCTACCTCCACCGGCGACGAGGACTCCTCAGCCATTAATATTAAGCTTTCTGACGCAAATCTATTTTTTCTAAATAAAGAAAAGAATAAAATATTCTTACTTGAT
>JAYVXS010000209.1:0-36553 GCA_043784965.1 Bdellovibrionales bacterium | reverse complement strand
AATTTTGAATGGCTGAGACAGAACCCTTTTGAGCGGACTCAAAGAGACGCGCCCATTGCGCTATCTCATAGCGAGAAAAAAAAGGAACGTTCAAAAATGAACCGAAACCCAAGATCGAATGTGTCGACTATCAAATACCCTCATCAATAAGCCTGCAAAATGAAAAATGCCGTTACCAAAACTTCAATATTAGAGCACGTACTTAATCGCATTAAGAGCTTTGAAATTCCCGATCGTGACATTGCCTGTATCTTTGATCTCGATTCAACACTTTATGATTTAACCGATCGAAAGCAGCAAATTCTTTTGCGCTTTCTTAGTCAGCATGAAAATATTGCAAAGTATTCTGGCGAATGTAAAAAACTCAAGAAAATTGAGGTTCGCAAGAATGAGTTTGGTATTGATGAGGCCCTTACTCGTGTTGGGATTAGTGCCAAAGAGAACCCCGAGTTCTACAAAATAGTTTACGCTTACTGGATAGATTATTTTTTTCATAATGACTTTTTGAAATTCGACACCACCTTTCCGGGCGCAGTTGAATATGTTCAAAAAATACTTAATCTTGGCGCCACAATAATTTACCTTTCAGGCCGAGATGTGCCCCGCATGATGACAGGGACCCTGTTAAGCCTAGAAAACTCGGGCTTTCCGATAAAAAAGGCGAACATTGAGGTGTGCCTGAAATCACATTCAAGTGTTTCAGATCATCAATTTAAACTCGATTTTATGATCGCACTTGAATCGAAGTACAAAGAGGTGTGGCTTTTTGAAAATGAGCCGGTAAATATAAACCTCATCGAAAAACACTGCCCATCCATTAAGTTTGTTTTTATCGACTCAAATCACTCGGGTCGAGAGGTCGTCGGCAAACATCATTTTTCGATAAAAGATTTCAAATGAGGGTACGCCAGCATCATGGAAGCAAGATCTTGGCTCAATATAGACCTCACTTTGACATGCAATTGAAACTAGGCTACACGATTTCACATGAACGAAGAAGCTGATTTCAATTCATTCTTACCTGGCCTAAATGCTCTCATGCAAGACACACTTGTGCGCCGTGGGAACAAGCTGACCCTACAAGGAGAAACCTCAAAAACTCCACAAGCTCCTCCGAATTGGAATGAAATGGGCCTTGATAAATTGACTACAAAACTAACTCGCGCAGTAGGTCAAGCCATTGGGGACTTTGATTTAATATCAGATGGCGATCGAATTATGGTTGCTATTTCGGGCGGCAAAGATTCATGGGCCTTGCTCGATATATTAAGACAAATGCAGAAGCGAGCACCCGTTGACTACAAACTTATCGCCGTCAACATTGATCAAGGCTATTCAGGATTTAGACAGGACATTGTTGAGGAGTATGTTCGTAAACATGACTTCGAATATCATATGGAGTTTTTTGACATCGCCGGCATCATTGAGGAGAAAACCAAACCCGGGGATACCCCATGCTCGCTTTGTGCACGCTTAAGACGAGGCTCACTTTACGGTTTGGCTGAAAAGTATGAATGCAATAAAATTGCTCTCGGACACCATCAAGATGATTTTATTGAAACGCTATTACTAAATAGTTTTTTCGTTGGTAGGCTCGCAAGTATGGCTCCAAAATTGCTTTCTGACGATGGCAAAAATGTGGTGATTAGACCCCTCGTTTACGCATCAGAAGCCATGATTAAGTCTTATGTTACGAAAATGAAATTTCCGGTTATTTGCTGTCAGTGCCCAATCATGTGTGGCGAAACTGTTCATGGGGACTACAAACGCCGAATGATTAAGAAATTGGTTGATCAACTTGAGACTGTAATTCCACATATTCGCGACAGCTTGCTAGCAAGCCTTGGCAATATTCAGCCATCCCACTTACTGGATAAAGATCTTTGGGACTTCAAAAACTCTGAGTCATCTAATCCTCAAAGTAAAAAATTGCAAGCCGAGGTTGCGAGAGAGACCTGCTCATGAGCCTTTGTATCATTGCGACGCCAATTGGAAACGCTAAAGACATTAGCTTTCGTGCCGTCGAAACATTGCAATTGGCAGACGTTGTGATTGGCGAGGAGTTCAAAGAAGTAAGCAAGCTCTTAAAATCTCTGGGTATAAAGAGCAAAGCACTTGAGGTTTTAAATGAGCACTCAACTCCTGAAGATGTCCAAGCATTGTTTAAAATTTGTAGCGAGAAAAACGTCGCATTGGTTTCGGATTGCGGCACACCAGGTTTTTGTGATCCTGGTGCGTCCCTAATTAATCTATGTCGTAAAAATAAGATTGAAGTACGCACCTTACCTGGGGCCTCGAGTTTAATGGGACTCTTGTCCCTAAGTGGTGAACGGATAAATCAATTTGTTTTTCGAGGATTTTTGCCCGCTGAAAATGAATCAAGAGCCCTAGAAATCCAGAAATTGAAGGCTGAAAAACGTGCCATCATTTTAATGGATACTCCATATCGCCTAAAGAAGTTACTGGCTGAATTGAGCGAAGCAATGCCCTCGCGTCGCGCCCTTCTGGCTTGCGATCTCACTCAAGAAACTGAGGTTGTAATTGAAGCGCAAGTGAAAGATTTGAGTTCGAAACTTATCAAGGATAAAGCTGAATTTATGCTTTTGTTGTTTTAGGTGAAGGTAGCTGCTTCAATTTGCTGAAGCAGCTACCTTCACCGACTTGGCCGGAATGCCACTGACAATATCTGATGTCACTACGGATTTAATGACCACTGAGTTTGCTCCAACTCGGCAATCATCTTCAAGAGTGATGGGGCCAAGAATTTTAGCTCCAGCTCCGATAAGCACTCGATTCCCCACTGTAGGATGTCGTTTAATTTGATCAAATTTTGTTCCACCTAAGGTGACTCCATGAAAGAGAATACAATCATCACCTATCTCTGCAGTTTCACCAATAACCGCACCCATTCCATGATCAATAACCAATCTTCTGCCAATGCAAGCGCCCGGATGAATTTCAATACCTGTGAGAAAACGCGAAATTTCGCAAAAAAAACGCGCCCAAAAAAACAGCCGATATCTATAAAGGAAATGGGCTATTCGATGAAAGAAAATTGCTTTAGGTCCGGGATACAAGAGCGCTATCTCCAGAAAACTTTTTGCCGCCGGATCATATTTTCTATACGCATTTATGAAATCAAACATCTTTAGGCCTTCAAATAAAAGTAGCGCTCGAACATTTGATTGAACCGACTCCATTTATCCGATGTTTGAGATTCATTTTTCATAAATTGCGAAATCGTATTCATCTTACTATCAAAATCATCAATTGCAGCTACAATAAATGCTTCAAGAAACATCGGAACTTTGGGCGAACCAAACTCAAGTTTTCCGTGATGAGATAGAATAATGTGCTTAAGTAAATCCTTGAGATCATCAGGAAAGCCCATAATTCGTGAAGCCTTTTTCTCCACAAGCTCAACTGCCATAATCATGTGACCCAAGAGCTGCCCCTTATCTGTATAGGATATTCCTTGACCAACTTCGAGCTCCCAAATTTTACCAAGATCATGAAAAATAGCTCCGAAGATAAGGTAATCACCCTTTACCTGCGGATAGTGCTTTGAAATGAATACACACAATCCGCAAATTGAAAGAATATGCTCAAGCAATCCGCCCAGATAAGCATGATGAATGGTTTTGGCGGCGGGAGCACGCAGAAGCTTTTCACGAATCTCTGGATCATTCAAGGTATCGAGAATCAAAACCCGAATATTACGATCAATCACGCCCTCAACAATTTGCATTAGCTGCTGATACATTTCTTCAGGAGACTTTTCAGACTGATTCAAAAAATCTTTCATTTCAAATTCACTGGTCAGAGCCTTCTCAAGTTTGTGAACGACGATTTGTTTGCGACTTTGAAAGATTTGCATTTGTCCTTTTATTTTGACCATATCTCCGTTGTGGAATGAGTTTGAGATGGTTTCGACATTATCCCAAACCCGCCCCTCAATATCACCAGTTCTATCAGCCAATGTCAGAATCATATAGGTCTTGCCATTTTTGCCGGTTAAAATTGATTTTTCACGAGCTAAAAATATCGATTGAAAGGACTCCTTTTCGGCCAGATCCTTTACAAAAATCTTTTTGAGTTTCTCGTTGGAGACCAGCTCATTTTGCGGTAAATCACCATGGCTTAAGCCTGTTGATTGCATTTTATCTCCCTTACAATGACTCAACTTTATTAATCATCGGATGGCACTGCAGTGAGTTGAAGCGCGAGTCTTTAATGCTCAACTGAGAAATATAAAGCGTTTTATCAATTTGTGCAGCAAAAAAGAAACTGCCACTAAGATTTGTGACATCTAAATGATCTGTTGTATTCATTAGAAAACCATTGGTTTTCATGCTTTTTGCGAAAAAACTTGTTATATCGAAATACTTGTTGCAGCCAGATCCAACAATCTTTCCTGCCAATTTTCGACGTCGTGAATTACTGAGATAAAAGACCTTTATAGTTTCTTTTGAAAAATCCTTTAAGGGCACGTCCGGATTGACCTCTGACTTTGCTTTTGCGAACTCTACCTTCATATAATAGCTGCCACGCCGACTTTCAACGAAATCCGCAAGATCAAGAATTCCGCCACCGGCACCAAAATAAAGCTGATGATCATGCGACTGCAATATACCTTTGTTGTCGACTTTTTCAGATAGATAAACCACTAATGGTACATACTCTTTACTCAAATCGGCAGCCAACGTAGTATTTGTATCTTCAGTCTCAGTTTTACTTTCAGACTTTCCATCGGCTTTTTTTTCAGACTTAGACTCTTCTTTTGCCTTAGTAACACTTACTTTATAGACCGCTTCTATATGGTCCCAAAGAGACGTTGGCAATTCAATATCAATTGTCGCCCGAGACATATCGTGCTCAACGACACCAGTGGTTTTTGAGCCATTGGAATGATGACAAGCCAAAATAGAAAATAATAAAATAAAAATAAATAAATTTTTGAATTTACTTTGCCTCAATCGCCGACTCCAGCCGAAGTAAGGGTAAATAGTTCTTTAGATTTCGCCTAGAAAACCGATCACGATTAAACTTGATCGGGTCAAAACTTCCTTCAAGTTGAGCGACTTTGGCAAGTGCGAAAACAGTAAATGCAGGGTTGAGGCTTTGACTCTTTATACTTTTAAAATTATCTAGAGCACATTTTTCTTCATTATTTTTCAGGCAAAGACGACCCATTAAAATTTTGGAAAGAATATCTGTGTTATTTTTTTTTGCAATTTGAAGTGCACCGCGAGCCTCTTCTTCTCGACCGGATGTCATCAAAAGAAAGGCATTGACATCTAAAATAAGCGAGTCGCTGGGGGCTTGTGCTATTGCCTCTTCGATTAATTTTGGACCCTCTTGTACCCGTCCTGTTTTAAGTAGACATATGGTGTTTAGAGCTTTCATTTCGGGCAAGTTCGAAAATTTTCGGGCCATTTCGTCACAGTAGGGCGCAAGATGATTCCAAGCCAGCTGCCCAGAGAAAATCAGTGGATCTCTTAAAAACTCATCTGAAGTAAATGGGTCTGTTTCAATACATGAACGAATCTCATCGACAAGCTGATTTTTAATTTCTTCTCTAGAGAAGAGATAGGCGTTAAGGAGAGTAGCCTCTTGTCGTAAATCATAAAATCGCTTATTAAAATGATTTATTGATTCATGTAGGCTCGGAAAAGAAGTTTTCCGCTCTAAGACTGCGACCATTACTTCGATACGAATGATAAGATAGGCTGCCGCAGCATTCTCAGGATCTTCAATTAAAACACTTCTAAAGTCTTTAATCGCACCTATGAAATCCTTTTGTAAAAAGCGAACTATACCGTTATTAAAAAGTGCCGGAAGAAATTTTGAATCAATTTTTAGCGCATCACCGAATTGATGGCTGGCCTCAACGAGATCTTCATCAGCAATCGCCAGGAGCCCCAAAATATTTCTCGCCTGTTTCACTTGCCCATCAGAATGCACCATTGCTAAAACTTCACCAATTTTGCGCTTCACTTCAACTTTTTGGCCATCAATATTTATTAAAAGGGGGGCCATCGCAATAATTACGTCCGGATCATTGGGTTTAAGATTCGCGGCCTCTTTAAAATACTTAAGTGACTCAGCAAAGTAGCCTAGTTTGTAATTTTTAATTGCCAGATCATAGGATTTGGAAAAATCAGGCCCCTGCCCTGACTGTGGTGTTTTTAGCTGATTTCTATAGGCAATTGTTAAAGCAATACAAACGAATAAAATCGCCAGAAACCAAGCCGCGGACGAAGACCGCTTAATGTCTTGCTGCACATTAGAATTATCAGTTAGTCCAAACTGTCTTGCCGCTGGTATTGGTGGCGGCATTTTTATTTTCGCGGCATCTAGATCGATAAAATCGGCCTCTTTTACAAAGGACGATTGCGAAATCTCTAGACTCGGAACCTCAATATCAGAAGTAACACTCAAATCATCTGTTGTCGAAATGGTCAAAGTTGCTGTCGGACCACTAAGTGAACCGTGTTCTGTATCCTCAGCTTTTGATTGCTGAATAGCGCGCAATTTTTCAACTGCAACCGCGAAAAAAGCTTCTTCCCTGATATATTTCCAACGCCCCAAAGCTCTTTTAACTTCATCAATCACAACAATTTCTCTGGAGATCAATAGTTTTTCAATAGTGTCAGCAGAATAAGGACCAAGAATGCGATCGCCACTCTTTATCAACCAAGTCACTTCACTTTTTGCTGGCCAAATCTGCTTCAATTTATTTTTCTTTCTTTGATGCTCTAATGTCGAAAGTGGCGCTTACCAGTAAGCACCAAATTGACACCAAATCTAGAGGCCCGGTCAAAGACTTCTTGGTCTCGAATCGAACCGCCAGGTTGAATAACCCATTTAATTTGCGCCTTCGCAATCAAATCTATTGAATCCGCAAACGGAAAAAATGCATCGCTAGCCAAAACTGAAAAAGGCAAAAGCTCGAGGTGATTCTTCTGAGCTCTAGCAATCGCCTGATCAACTGAATCCACCCTGTTTACTTGTCCCATCCCTAGGCCCAATGTCTGATTTGCAGCAGCAATGGCAATTGAATTACTTTTGAGGTGTGCACAAGCGCGCCAAGCAAGAGTTAAATCCGCTCTTTGTTGAACGCTTGGGGCATCTCCAATAATTTTCCAGTCTGTGTTCCAATCCTCTATTTTGTCGATGGATTGAACTAAAAATCCGCCACTTAAGCTGCGAATCTCAAAATTATTTTCAGAGGCATAGTCCCATGCCAGTAGCCGTAAATCTTTCTTTTTCATCAATTTCTCAAGGGCCGCATCCGAAAAACTCGGGGCGACAATACATTCGACAAAAATTTTACTAAAGTGCTCGCTTGATATTTCATCTATCTGAAAGTTGCAGGCGACGATTCCGCCAAATACACTCACCGGATCTGCCAAGAGTGCCAAGCGAACGGCTTCACTTTTCACCTTATTCACGGCAATCCCACATGGGCTATTGTGTTTTACCGCGACGACTACATTCTCAGAAAAATCTCGAACCACTCGCGACGCAGCCTCAATATCAAGAAGATTATTATATGAAAGAGTTTTGCCATGAAGAATTTTTGCCTTTTGAATTCCTTTCTGAGCAGAAGGATAGTGGTACCACCATGCCTTTTGCTGTGGGTTTTCGCCATATCTCAATTCTTGCGTAAGCTCTCCGGCGGCGATAAACTCCTGATGTGATTCTGGATCAAGCGTCTTTGCAATCATTGCATCGTAGCTCGATGTATGAAAAAAGACTTTTGCAGCCAGTTTCTTTTTGTCTTCGAGGCTCAATTCTTTCTTCTCCAAAATCCAAGTGTAATCTTTTGGATCACAAACCACAGCAATGCGATCAAAATTTTTGCTGGCGGCCCTCAATAGAGAAGGTCCACCGATATCGATGAACTCGATCAATTCATCTTCTGGCAGATTTTTTTGCAATGCCTCGGCAAACGGATAAAGATTCACAATGACCAAGTCAAATGGCTCAAGATTATTTTGTTTTAAGAGTTCAACGTCCTCCGGAACCTTTAATCTTGCTAAAAGCGGCATATGTATAGAGGGATGAAGCGTTCGAACCCGACCATCCATTACTTCTGGAAATCCTGTTTGCTCTGAAACCTCAACAACAGGAATTTTATTTTCTTTTAAATATTTTGAGGTCCCGCCGGTAGAAACAATTCGACATCCTTGAGCCGCGAGCGGACGCAAGAAATCAACTAAGCCATTTTTGTCGGAGGTGCTGACCAATGCATTCTTAAACATTGCTACATTTTCTTTTCTTTAGAAGTCCATTCTCTGTCGCAGCTAAAATGGAATCTTCGTTAAAAACATTTTCAAATCATCATTCGTCATATAAAGTCCAGCTCCGGCAAATATTTGACGGCTGCCAAGTCCATTCGTAAGATCATCGCCGCCGCCGGACAAATAGATTCCATTCCAAACATTATACCTTGCTGTTGCCCGCAGATGATAGTTTACAAAATCAAAGGCCTCAAACGAAAGTCGTAATTTATGCTTAAGGGCAAAATAATCAAAGGCAATTCCGCCAGTGTTCTCAATGACGCCACCCTTTAGTGTAAAATTGTAGAAATTTTTAGCGTAGAGCGCATTGAATTTAAGCTTGTTTAGACTTGTTTCTTTTTCTTCAACATTTACTGCCGGCCCAGCATTAACCGTGGTTGTCGTTTTGCGGCTGGTCGTTGCCCCCAGAGGATCGCTTACGACACCAAGCTCATAATAGCGGTCAAGGCCAGGCTGGACAATGAGATTTACCGTCGCCTTCGCTTGTGCCGTGCTAGTCAAATAGTCAGTATGAAAATCAAATCCTGTTTGCAATTTTGCCGCTGAATCTAAGAATCCGCTTACTCCTTCAATTGCAGCATTTAAATTTTCGACAGTCGTTTCATCATTAATCAACTTGCCGATAGTGCCCTCGCCACGATTTACTTTGTCGGTAATTTCTTCAACATTTTTCAAACTCTTATCGATCTTTTTCAAACTGTGAAGAGCATCTTTCCAGGCTGCCTTGAATCCGTCTGCCCCCTCATCATTTACTAGGTCATCGATGGTGCCGGTAATCCCATGTATGTTTTCTATTATCTCGCCAATTTCGCCCTTCCGGGCACTACTAAGATCGGCGAGATCACCAGTCAAAGTCTCAATATTGCTTATTATTCTACCCAGTGGTTTGTCGGTGTCGCCTTCCGTAGCCGCCTTCACATTGTCAGCCACCGAAGAGAGTGATTTGGTGATTTTACTAACCTCACCAATTAGGCGATCGACGGAAGCTCGATCATCCACAACTAATATCTGCTCACCCGAGCGAAGCGGCGGGTCACGTAAATCACCGTTGATAATTTCAACGTGCTTGTCGCCCAGAATTCCGTTAGGGCGAATTTCAATTCGTGCTGACTTGGTCATTGGCGTATCACCCTTAACGACAATCCAAACTTTTGCCTGACCGTGCTCGAGACCAATATCTTTAATAATTCCGACATCAATGCCGGCCATCTTGACGCCTGAATTTTTCACAATTCCAGATGCATCATCCATTAAAAACCAAGCATCTTTAGTCGCACCAAGATAGCTTGGATCTTGCGAAACTTTCAGGGACATAGTAGCGATAATGCTTGAAATTATTAGCACCAAAAGGCCAACTTTGAATTCTGGAGCTTTTAGGAGCGGGCCTAACATTACTTATGCACTCCTTTATCCACAAATTTTTTGACCAATTCGATATCAGTTTTCAAAAAATCTTGAGCAGTTCCAAATAAAAGTAGCTTTCCACTGTCAAGCATAGCGAGGTAATCTCCGATTCTCAATGCTGCGAATAAGTCATGCGAAACAATTATCGAGGTTGTTCCCGGCTTCAATTTATGAGCGCTCACAATTAGATTATCCACCATTTCTGTCAGAATGGGATCAAGTCCTGTCGTTGGCTCATCATAAATGAGAATTTCTGGATCAAGGGCCAATGCGCGTGCAAGTCCGACTCTTTTGCGCATACCACCAGACAATTCATTAGGCAGTTTATTAAAATGCTTTTCTTCTAAGCCTGACTCTTTCAATCTTGCACGAGCAATTTCTATCCCATTCATCCGCGAAAGGTCTCTGCGGTGCTCAAATAGAGGAAAGCAAACGTTTTCAATTGCGGTCATGTCATCAAAAAGTGCCGCGTACTGAAAGAGCATTCCGTATTTATGGCGAAGCTTGGTGAGTTGTTGCTCATTCATATTCGTAATTTCTTGACCAAGCACCTCAATGCTACCAGACGTTGGTCTCAGAAGACCCAAGATATGCTTTAAAAGCACTGACTTACCCGTGCCCGAGTAACCGATGATGACCGTGATCTTGCCCTTTGGAATCGTCAAATTCATACCATTTATGACAAAATCTTTTCCGTCGAAAGTCTTTTTGAGATCGCTAACCTTTACGGCAACTTCGAATGAAGAAATATCTGCCATCATTTCTGGTATCGCCTGTGTTATCGCTTGTGGCATCACTAAATTCTTCCAATCCCGAAAAGATGATAGAAAATTGTAATTAAATTACTCAAGAAAAAGTCGAGCACGATCACCATTACCATACTAGTAACAACCCCTTGATTGGTACTTTCACCAACTCCAGCTGCACCGCCTTTAGTAAAAAAACCGCGATGCGTGCATATGACACCAAATACGAGACCGAAAACTGTCGATTTGAATAGTCCTTCGAAAATAAAGCGTGGTTCTAACCAATGTTGAAGGTGATCAAAGAATGTAGCTGCGTCCATCTCTAAAAGATGAATGCAGAGAAAGTATGAACCAAAGATGGCAAGAAAATCAAAAAGCCCACATAGCAAGGGTGTTGAAATTGCGCAGGCAATGACTCGCGGGCTCACCAAATATTGTTTCGGGTCAACTCCCATTACCTCTAAGGCATCAATTTGCTCTGTCACTCTCATGGTTCCAAGTCGGGCGGCCATAGCTCCACCTGCCCGGGCCGAAATAATAAGTCCAGTTAAAACCGGGCCGAGTTCACGAGTAATACCGAGGGCCACAGTAGAACCAACTAGACTTGTGGCATTGACCCTTTTGAAGCCGAGGTAAATTTGCAGACTAAGCGCCATGCCTGTAAAAAGACCTGTTAAGCAAATGATAAAGACCGATTTATTACCGGCAAACTCCATATGAGTAACAAGTTCATGAAAGCGAAAGGGATTCGTGAAAAATAACTTTACCGCCTCAACTCCAAAAATAAAAACATCGCCAACACCAACAACAAATTCTCTAATTGAATTTGAAAAATAATGTATCACTTCATCGATATACGCGGCTAATTGTTCTCTTCTTTTCAATATATCCATTTACCACTCGATGTTTTTTCAAAGATGCCTTCATGGCCTAATCGGTAACATAAATTCTTGGTACCCGCTCCGAAATGCGGGTGAGAACCTCATACGATATTGTACCCACTTTTCTTGCCAAATCACTTGCCAATATTTGTTTATCTTTTTGCTTTCCAATGAGCACAACCTCATCACCAACTTGAATTCTGGTCTGAGAAACAATTGGCGTAAGATCTATCATGAAATAGTCCATACAAACCGTTCCGATCACTGGCAGCAGAGCTCCATGACAAAGTACCTCTCCGACATTTGTCAAATTTCGAAAATAGCCATCGGCATAACCAACGGGAACAACACCCACGAGCGTGTCTTTAGCGGCTCGCCAGTGCCCCCCATAAGATACGACCTCATCCTTTCGAATTGCCTGGAGCATAGTCAGCTTTGACTTCAAGCTCATTACCGGACGTAGGTCGAGTTTCCCCTGCTCTTGAGTCAAAACTTCACCACCATAAATTGCTATTCCTGGTCGTGCGCCAAGTTCAGAAGGCCATGCCGCCGATTTTATCTTGGCATTTTTTGTTCTTAAAAATAGGTTAAAAATCGCACTACTATTCAAAGCATGAATAAAATGCGAAATGCCGTGAAATTTAGCATCGGCTGCAAATAATTTTTGGAATTGCTGCTCTGAGATTCCACTTTCTGAACCGGCATCCTCGCCGCTCAAAAGGTGGGTGCAAACTCCCTCTAATTCAATATTTCTATTCGCATCCAAAAATTGCCGAATCAAGGCCGCTTTTAATGGGTCAAATCCAAGACGACTCATGCCGGTATTAAATTTGATATGAATTTTAATTTTTTGCGATCTTAGAAGTTTTTCTCGCAGATATTCAAGCTCGGCAAAATCGCTGATTACCGGTGTCAAATCATAACTAATAATGTCGTTACAACTGCGCGACCCAAATCCGCCGAAAACCAGAATTGATCCGCAAATTTCTTTTTCCCGAAGGCTCAACGCCTCTTCAACTAGTGCGACTCCAAGATGGCCTACTTTGGTATCGAGCAAAGTTTTTGCAACTTCAAAATCGCCGTGTCCGTAGGCATTGGCTTTAATCATTGGGCAGAAAAACCCTGGTGAATTTGCAGCTTTGTAAACCAGATTTGTATTATGCTTTAGATGGGATAGATTAATTTCTGCAAAACTTTGCCGATGCATCATCCTTCTGACTCAATACTTCGCATAGGCTGACTTAAGAAATCGGGTGAAAATGTCGCTCCCGCCTGCCAAGCCGCAACACGATTGCCCTGATTGCGCTTCACCTGATAAAGCGCTTCATCACAAGACTTCATCAAGCTCTCAGCGTCCGAACTCAATGAAGGGTATTCGCTGACTCCGATACTCAATGAAAATTTATTCTTATCCTCAATTTTAACAAATGGGAACTGCGATTGCGCAAAAGCTCGTCTTACCTTTTCGGCTTTTAGCAGCGTATTTTTGACTTCAGTGTGCGGCAGTAGAAAGCAAAATTCATTTTGTGTGAGCCTGGATAAAATATCTGAATTTCTAAAATTCTTCTTCATTGATTTTGCAAGAGCCTTGACAACCAATAGCATATTTTCTTCGCCGTATTTCTGTCCGAGGAGGTCAAAGTTATCTATGTGCAGCTTTAAAACAGAAAGTGGATGTTGGATTCGACGTGCTCTTGAAACTTCTTCTTGTAGCTTTTCATCAAAGGCCTTCTTGTTTAACAAACCCGTGAGTGCATCAAGGCGCTGCTGCGTATGAAGCTCCTTTACAAGTTCATTTCGCTCAAAAATACTTTCAAAAAATTTGTGACTCAAACGAACAGCCGTATGCTCCTCACGAAGAGATTTATTGAGGACCACAGCAATGCCCGTCAGTTGCGACTTATTGAAGTGAAGTAGACAGCTAAATTCATCAACTTCAAAAACATTATACATAAATTTTTGCAGCGGTTCAAAGTCGGTCGGATTGCCCCCCATTTGCATAAGACTAGTCGTGTCGAGTGACTGAATTCGAAATCCCAAGTCATCAACTTGTCGAACCGGGGACCAAATGCTTTGACCATAGACGAAACTCAATTGTGCGGTCAAAAACCGAAGGTATACAACTGGCATACTTCCGCAAAAGGAGCTTACGTTAAAAATATACTTTTTAATTAACTCATCTTGATCATTTATTGAGGTTAACTCTTCGATCTGGGTTTGCAGTTTTCGCATCCTCTCCTGTGAATCATCCTCTTCAAAGGTTAAACCTTCAAGTGCCGTTTCAACGACACTCTCAACACCACGACGCTTTCTTAACTGCTCATTCTCGAATTGAAGGTAAAGGCGCTGGGCAGCCCGATCAATACGAATGATCAGCTCCGCTGCAGCAATGAATGGCACTACTAAATAGTCAAATATTTCACCTATTGAATTTTTCATGATTGAACTGATTAGATGTGTCTCATTTATCATTAAAATGAGTTGCGTTTCGGGACTTATTTTCCTCACTTGTGCCAAAGTCTTCTCAGAATTACTTTCATTTGTTGAGTAGTGCAATATGAAAACGTGAGGTGAGCTGGCGCGAACCGCCACTAGCGCAGAGTCTGTGGTTGGATAGAACTGCGTTTGATAGCCCACTTCTTTTAGTGCATCACTCAATTCATTCGATCTTCGATAATTCTCATCTACTAAAATGACTCGAAACTCAGAACGTATATCTTCAATTTTCAAGTTACTCTCCAAAAATTAAATTGTTGTTTTCATACTAGGGGACCTGATGGTGACCTTGAAGTCGTCGACATCCTCATCATCACTCTCAAAATCTTTCAAAAGATTAAACTCGGCGGTTAACACCTCTGGTTTGGTATCCTCTACATCAGTTTTTCTCTGAATAAGTCGGTCGGATAATTTCTTGAGATGCTCATCAAAATCTTGATCTAAATCCTTTTCATCAAGTTCAAAATAGCTTTTTGCAATCTGTCTATCTTCTGACTGGTCCTCTACAAAATCTAAATTCAACTTTGGATCGCGCAGCACTTCGTAATTATTTTGATTCGACTTCGCATTTTTTATCGGTGACTGTTCTAACTTTGGACATTCAAACAACATAGTCATTTCAGTTCCGGCGCCAGGCGACGACTGAAGCTTAATTTGCCCACGCATCCCTTCAATCACCCCTTGTACAAATGAAAGACCAAGTCCATTACCATCTGTATGTGAAAATTCGCGGTAGAAGGGCAAAAAGACTTTCGCTTGAATTTCTTTGGGCATTCCGATTCCGGTATCCGATATACAGAGTTCAGCCCGCTCATTTATCGAGCGCACGTTCAATGTCAATATTTTTTCTTCGCGGCCCTTCAAGGCCTCTATACTATTCATAATAACTTTCTCGATTGCGAGCTGTAGCCTAGCAAGCGATGCCTGTACCATGGCGCTAGCGTCAAAGTTCTTTTGAACTTCAATACCTTCAATCTCAAATTCATTTTGAAATTTTGCCAAAGCATGCTCGCAAACTTCAGCAAGACTGATGAAGGCAAGATTCATTGGTTGGGTGATATTAAACTGATCCAACTCGCGGAGCAACTCACGCGACTTTCGCGAAACTTCTTGAATTGCCTTTGCATGGCCTTTGATTTCTAGATCATTGGATTTTACCAAAATCAGACTAGATTCGGCAATGACTCCTGATATTCGCTCTGCGAAAATCTTATTGAGTCCCTGGCTGATCATTTTTAGAAGCTCCAGGGTCTTTTCATTGTTTTCAGATTTAGTAATGGGCGCATTGGAAAGAGCCTTCTCTGGAGCGGAATCTAGTCGAGCGAAGGGATTCAGCGAGGCGAGGCCCTTTTTCATCAATTCACTTCTCAGATTTCTTGCCTGCTGTCGCTTAAGCTCTAAGTTTTCAAATTCGCCCTCTAATGAGTCGTCTTGCTGCGAAGCTCTGATGCTCTCACTGTCTATCGACCCCTCGTCAGACTTGACAGCAACAAAAGGCAATGGATTGCCTGTCGCAATAGAAATTTTTTGGGTAAAGAAAAAAGCTATAAAAGCAAAAAAGGCAAGCATTCCAAATATAGTGGGAACGCCTTCTCTTAAATGCAAAGTCGAGAAGGCCTTCATACTTGTTTTTGGCGAGGTAATTACGGCAAATAGATTACTATGTTCAATTTTTTCATAGTAACTAAACGCAGAGTCTCCATCTAAATCAACGAAAAATCCGGAGGACATGGCTCTCTTATTTGTTTTAAGATCCTGATAAATAGGATCGGCCGCGAATGAAGCCCCATCATAGTTTTTATTCGTATGCGCAGCAACGAGAGCTTTGTCATTTACAATGTATAACTTACCAGAAGATCCACGGTAGTCGTCAGCAACTCCACTTAGAGGATTTTTCAAACTCATGCCAAGAATATAGGCCTTTTTATTTAAGCTTTTACGGCTCGCCTGGATCTCAAATACTGAAAAGTAGATTGGCTTATTTGAGGATTCTTGAAATTTAGACCAAACAAAACCGGACGCTTCGATCTTCTGGAGGGGCAATGACTTAATTCCTAACTTTATATACTCGGATTCCCAGATTATTTCTTTTTGATCTGATTCAATCCATTTTGTTGAGTATTCTGTTCCACCAGCTTGAACCAATGCTATTGAATTAAACTTGCCGAATTGCGGGCTCTCGGCTCTTGTTTTTCGGTTCAAAGCGAAACTCAGGAGCTCACTTCTAACTTCATCAATTTTGAAACTTACAATTCGCTTAAAAGGGTTCATCTTTTGAATCGTTTCACTGCGCAACTGAGTCCGCCTTGATTGCTCGAATCCAGAGCTCGATTTCATCAATATCGCCAAAGATGAAGCTGCCGAAGTTAAAACAACTAAGGAAACGAAATGTATTTTATAAGAGAAAAACTTTTTCACGCGAAAACCTCATCCGTAAGGTGTTTGAAACAGCCGATAGCCCTGGGGATACAAAAATATTTAATTTCTCAGTTCGTTCCTCAGCGACAAAGGGCCTAAGACATTAATCGAAGCCCCCTCCTATTGTATAGATCTCTAGCCTCGACTTGCAAGCCAATGGCGAGTCCTATTAGCCCTTCACGGCCAAAGTCTGGGCTAAACCTAAAGTGAGGACCCAATATTTCTACTTTTCGGTTAGAACTATAGGATATCTTTTTCAAGATATTTGCCTTGAGGTTGCCTCACTCAAAGGTCTCTCAAGCGCCAGGCCAGTCTGCGAATCAGCGATTTCACGACGAAACTGATGAAATATCCGGGCTAGGCCTTCGTCTACGAGAGCGTCTAAAGTAAGGTCAGAGTAAAGTGAGTGACAAGTACAATACCTCGAATTATAAAATCCCCATAATGGCGCTCCGATCCAGACGCAGATTAAACGATAGAATCCCATCTCGAATGATCTGTAGAAGCCTAGCCCGGATATTTCATCAGTTTCGTCGTGAAATCGCTGATTCGCAGACTTGCCTGGCGCTTGAGAGACCTTAGAGTGAGGCTTAGAGTGAGGCAACCTCAAAGCAGGTTGTCGCAATGAATAGGTCTCGAAAACGCCAGGAGCGAAGCGCCCAGACTAGCGAAGCGGCGATTGCAACAGAAATCTGATGAAATATCCGGGCTAGGATGCCAATTATTTAATGGTCGAGCTGCGGCAATGCAGGCTGCATCCATAGGCGATTTGTGTTACCTTTAACCTATGCGTCCGCTAATCGAGCGGGTCATAACCGCTCACGGAGGAGAGGCTTATGGGTGTGGATTCAGCCAGCAATAGAGCAAATAATGAAGAGACCTTGCAGAGAACTAGAGAGAACTATAATAATCGTGAGTCCGAAGAAACAAAAAAGCACAAGCAAGAAATCAAGAGGATGACCGAAGCTCATACCCAAGAAGTTCAAAAGATACAGGCTGATCACACGAGAAATCTTAATGAACTTAAAGAAAAATCAAAGGACCTCTTAACCGGTCATGACATGAAATATCAAAAAGACATTGATGACTTGAAAGAGATGCATCAAAAGCAACTGACCCGTACGATGCAAGATGACGACGTCAAGATCAAGCAGGCCCAAGACTCTAATTCTGGAGAGACGCAAAAAATTAAACAAATCGGCGACCGTCAGCGAGAAGCACTTATTAAGAATTACGAGAACGAGTTGCGAGAGAAAGATGAAAAGCTAAGTCTGACCAGCAATCAGGGCAATGATAAAATGCACGACGCGACTGAGTTTATCAAAAAACGTTACAATGATAAGTACGATAAGGACATGAAATTGGTGGCAGAAGATCGTGATCGCAAAATCGATGAGGATCGCAATCAATACAACCTGCTGAGAAAAAATAAAGATGGTCAATTGAATCAGCTTTCTAAAGCAAAGGAAAGCGATCGCAGTCGTCTACTTAAAAACTTTGAGAACAACATTGTAATGGAGAGAGAAGATAGACATGCCTCTGACGTAATAGTGAAGCAACAGTTCGACAACGCTATTCATAAGGATCAAGAGAAATATAAGAAGGCTCTCGATTCCAGAGATGCGCAGTTCGAAGATGCGCGCAATGGCATTGACGGAAGGATTTCTTCGCGTATTGACAATCAAGTAAAGGGTTTGCAGGGCGAAAATCAGAAGTTAAAGGGAGAGAACAAGCGTGATGTCTTCATGGCAGACAAGCATAAAAAAATTGAAATGGGTCACCTGGTTGACGATTACGAAAAAAAACTAGAGCTTTCTGAGGGTGGTCGCCAGGCTTTTGTTGAAAATGTAAATCAAAAAACTCATAAGCAGTTTGATCAGTTAAATAAGAAGAATAATGATTTGCTATATATGACAAATAGATATTACAAAGAAGAAATAACCCTAGATAAGGCTAAAAATCAAGAGGGCCAGCTTAGCAAAGAAGCCTTGCATGACGCAGAAACTTCGCGAAATGCAGTTCAGGGCGAAGTTCGACTCAATAAAATTAAAAATATAAATGAAAACGAGCAGCTAAGACTTAGAGATTATTTTGAGAATTCGTCACGGTCGATGCAGGAGAACTTTGATCAGAGATTAGATGCTGTGCGAATTAAGAATAAAGAAGATCAAGACCGACTTTTTGCGTCCTTTAATAAGCAGGCGCATGAGAATGATCGACAGTTTCAAGAAAAGATTTCTGAAGTCTCAATAAAATACGAAAATGAGATTGGTAAGATGAATGATCAACATTTAAGAGATATGAAAGAAATTAAAGCAGAGAGTGATCGGCGACTCAAGGCTCAATATAAATTTGATCAAGAGTCGATTGACAAGCAGAAATCTCAACTTGACTATCGGCTCTCAAAAGTTGAAGAATCTCATAAGAAAGATATTGAGGATATTAATCGCCGCCATGAAGCCACTTTGGCAGATCTTTCTAGACTCAAGGGTACAGTTAACAATAAGCCATAAAATGAGAACTCAACAATGATGCTTGCAGATAGACGAACTAAAATTGTTGCGACCATTGGCCCCGCCACAAATTCAAGAGAGAATTTAAAAAAATTGATCATAGCAGGGATGAATGTTGCTCGGCTTAATTTTTCTCACGGCATTCATGACGACCATCAAAAAGTCATCGAAAACTTAAGATCCCTCTCTGAAGAACTCAGAGCACCATTAACCATTCTACAAGATTTACAGGGGCCTAAGATTCGGGTTGGTCGATTTACGAGTGGCGCAATTGAGATTTCAGAGGGTGAACAGGTTGTCATTACCACAAAAAATGTAATGGGGACCGCCAAGCTGATTCCGTCTGATTTTAAGGAGCTACCAGAGGCTTGTAAGCTAGGAACAAAGATATTGCTAGATGATGGTTTGCTTGAACTAAGAGTAGATAAAATTCACGCTGATGAAGTATTTTGCACGGTAGTATTTGGAGGAATCCTCAAAGACCGCAAAGGCATGAATATCCCGGGCGCTTTTTTACCAGTGGAATGTTTGACTGAAAAAGATTTGATCGACCTTGATTTTGGACTTAAAAATAATGTGGATTACGTGGCGCTAAGTTTTGTCAGGCGAGGTGCCGATATTGAAATGCTGCGCGATCTCATTATTAAAAAAGCTCCGGGCACACGAATTGTTGCTAAGATTGAAATGTTAGAGGCTGTCGAGAATCTTGAAGACATTATTCGGCTAAGTGATGCCGTGATGGTGGCTCGTGGAGATCTCGCGGTTGAAGTTGGGCAGAGTTTGCTCCCTGGAATTCAAAAGAAAATTGTTAGCCTAGCAAATCATATGGGGAAGCCAGTTATAACAGCAACCCAGATGTTAGATAGCATGGTTGAAAATCCACGTCCAACGCGTGCAGAAATTACCGATATTGCAAATGCAGTTTTAGATGGATCCGATGCTTTAATGCTATCTGCTGAAACGGCAAGCGGCAGATATCCATTTCAATGTATTCGAACTATGCAAGAAATTATTTTGGAAGTCGAACGCACTGGAACCTATTTCTACAATATGAGTATGGGCGCTGAATACTTTGACGTGGCTGAGGCAATTGGCGCGAGTAGTTGTTTGTCGGCCTTGAAGTTGGGAGCAAGTGCAATTGTTTGTTTAACAACAACCGGCAAAACTGCCCAGATCATTTCTAGTTTTAGACCCAAAGCACGCATTATTGCTGTTACCCATATATTGCCAACTCTAAATCGACTCGAGCTGGTTTGGGGAATTCAAACCTTTGAGATTAAGCCGTATAAATCTTCAGATGAAGCTATGAAGCAAATTGAAAAAATGCTCATTGAATATGGCCTTGTCAAAACTGGTGACCGAGTTATTTTAACGCTTGGTGTGCCCGTCATGGAGGGTGGCAAAACTAATGCGCTAAGAGTTTATGTCGTCGGCCGTGAGGATCTTCATCGTATTAGTGAAGAGAACCTCCCGCTCAGGTGCCGCTGATCTCCCAAAGTAGTTTAGATTTTCGGTTCTTAATTGTGCCTCTTAATTGTAAATCCTATGACGAAAATTGTCAGATAAATGCGCTTTCAAGCCTAGGCATTATTGCGAAGGGCCTTGTTTCAGCTGGTAAGCCTTTAGATTACAATTGGTCTCGGTCGATAGGGTACAAGTTCAATCGGCTTTGAGCATAATTTTTGTAAGATAAAATGTTGGACCTCTTGGTTTTCTCAAGCAGAAAGACAAATGAAATCTAAAATTATCATTTTAAGCTCAAAGTCTTTTAGACGCCTAGTTTACTTAGCCGTATTTTTAGTGGCAACTAATTTTATTTTAACTTCGTGCGGCCATCCACTTGAGCAAAAGACTGTAAATAATGGCAGTCCGAAAGCAGGATCAACTACAATATCTGACCAAACTGGCACGCCCAATACGAACCCTGCAGTGGCCGCAAATAACCTTGAATCTAAGTCAGTTCACTCAACCTTTCAAAGTTCATGTGATGCGAAAAAAGAAATAAAGTATGTAAAAAATGAAGATGGTTCTAAAACCCTTTTACTCCATAGCTTTTGTATAAAAGATGCTTCTGCAAAATTTGATCAAGCTGAACAAAAGATTCGATTTAAAGGATTGGCAGATTTTGATGGCTTTCGAAATCTAAAAGCCTATTCATTCGACGTAAGTGGCTCGATTTCTAAAGGTAGAGGAATATTAAAATCCTTAGTTGAAAAAGCAACGGAAGCAAATGGAGAGTCGAAAGATCCGAAGTTTGTTGCCGCGGCCTTTTGTAATGATATGGGCTTTCAAGACGTAGGCGCGAATATTGAAAAACAATTTTCTTGTAACTCTTTCTTTATCGACTTGTATGTTATGGTTCCCGGATATGAATCAGAGCTCTTTGATGAGCAAGTTGAAGGTTGCGGTCAAACCGATAAATGTTTATCTCTGCAAGCGCCGTCGCCAATGGTGAAAACCCCATTAGCAAAAAAAGAAGGATCGCCAACGGTGCCAGCGGAAAAAAAGCCAGATAGTGAGGCTGATAAATCACTGCCAGCAAAGTCACCAACTGAAGTATTTTCTGCTCCACCAGATTTAGAAACTAATTTTGACAATGCTGAACAAGAAGGGGCCGATTTACCGAATGTTCCGACACCGTATATTGCACTTAATACTTCGAATCGAGTGAATTCACTGATCGAGCTATTTCAGAAAAAAGAGGTCGAAGCTACGCTTGATCTTTTTGAAGATTCGAGCCTTGCTGCGACGACTCTTCCCCCTGTACCAGCGGCAACAAAAGCTACGACAGAGCCTGAGATTAGCGCCGGGGATACTTCGACCAAGCCGAGCAAGCCAGAACCCACGAATGCAAATTCCACTAAGCCAGCAGCGCCCCGCCCAAAGATCCCTAAAGTGAGGCCAGCTCCACCCAGAATACGTCCAGAAGTAAAGCCTGGAACTACGCCATTAGGTGAGCCTGAGGTAGGTGAAATCAAAACGGCTACCCCGACGCCGGAAGATCCATCGCTTCTGGGCAAAGAATTTCCGTGGAATATTTCGACTCCTACTAGAGGGCCAATGCAAGCATTTGGTGGAGGATGGGAGGGACACTTAGAGAATGCGACTGAACTCACTGAACCTTTGCCAGGGGAATCTCTGACCTTCATACTAGATAATGATACGAAAAATTACGGACGTCAAACAGGCCGAAAGTGCTTCGGGACATTCTATGCGGTTGATTTTTTGAAAAAAATGTCGATTTTCACCTATGAATTACTCAAGCGCCCGATTCGAATTAATGATTTATCGTTACAGGGAGGCGGAAAATTAAAGTTTCATGATTGGCATCGTGCAGGTCTTGATGCGGACGTTGAGTATACTTTAATTCCAAAAGATCAGAAAAATGAAATGACTGCCGAGCAGAAATGGATGATCTTTCAACGAGTGGGTGCTTCGCCAATAGTAGAAGGAATTTTAATTTCAAAAAATGACAAAAGGGCCGTTTGCGAAATTGCCAATCTACGAAAAGACTTTGATCTAAACTCAAGAATTGCCATGCAAAAAATGCGAACTATGGGCGGACACAAAACCCATTTTCATATTAATTTTAGCTGCACCTATAACTCAAGATGCCAAGGTTTGGGATCATATTTAACCAAAGACTACTCAAAAAATGAAGCTGAGTGTTTGGCATCCAAGCCGCCCGCTTCTCTTGTTGTCCCTAAGGAGCAAACAAAGTGATGGCCTCTTAACTCAGGGACCTTTTCTTAAAACTGTATGGCCTAAGAAAAGTGAGAAGAAAATAAGCGAAATCCCGAGTTTTAAAAACTTTTGGTAATGCTCTTCATATTTTACATAAGTTTGAGTTTCAACTTTTGATTTTTCAAGTTTGTCGATATTTTCAAAAACCTTACGTAGTTTGTTTCCAGAGTCTGCTTTGTAATATTCTCCGCCGGTGTCAGCAGCCATTTTTTTCAATAATGCATCATTTACCGAACTATGAATGGGTTGATAGCGTTTAACGGCGCGGCCAAAAGCATCTTGACCATAAATTGGCAGCATCGCTTCGCCATCTTTTCCGAGTCCGATTGTGTAAATGCGAAGGCCGAAGCCCTTTGCGATCTCAAGCGCACTTTCGGGGTCAATCATCCCCATATTGTTTTCGCCGTCGGTGGCAAGAATAATCACCCGTGAACGAGCCGTTGAATCCTTTATGCGAGCCACGCTTAAAGCTAGGGCAGAGCCAATGGCGGTGCCATCACGAATATTGCGATTTACTGGATCTAGGCTTTTAATATTTTTAATTAGTATCTCATGATCAAGTGTCATAGGTACGCGTGAAAAGGCTTCGCCCTTAAAAGCTACAAGTCCAATGCGATCACTCGGGCGATCTTTGACAAATTCAACAAGAACTTTTTTCGCAGAATCGATACGACTTGAGGGGTCCATATCCTCGATCATCATTGAGTCAGATATATCGAGGGTGAGCATAATGTCGATTCCTTCTGAAAACCTCTTTACGCGCTCATCACTGACTTGGGGTCTTGCGCCGGCTAAGATCACGAAAAAAAGTCCCGAGGCCAGGATGAACATCGGGAGCCAAACCAGGCGTGCACGTAAGGATTTCGGAATTTTTTTAATCAATTTTAAATTGCTGAATTGCAAACTCGGCGATTTGCTTTTTGCAAACCACAAGTTGAGCAAAAAAATAGAAAGTAAAACTGGAATCAATAAAAAGGCCCATGAAGAATGCCAAAAATAGTTTGTCATGTATTGTCCTGTCCAAGATCGAGGTACATGGTTTGAGTATCAGCATTGTAACCAAAGAGTTCGCCGTAACGGGCCCATTGGATTAGAGTTTCAAAACTTGTGCTTGAGTTTTCGTTAGGTTGCCACTCATGTAAAAGATTGATGACATCATCATAATGAAGTGAGTAGTCCTCCGATTTACGCAGTTCCTCTTCGAGCATTTGACAAATTTTAAGACGTTTCAGAGCTTCATTGATAATTTTTTTACGACGATTGACGTCGCCATTTAAGAATTGCCTACCTAAGTCAGTGAGTACTATGAAATTCTTTGGCGTATCGACGAGATCTAAAATTTCAGCGGCCTTAGCTAAAAACAAAACCTGTGAGAAATCCTTGCCGAGGTGGACAGCCATCAGGAATGAATCGGCTCTGCCTCCCTGGCGAGCAATAACCTCGACTAAGCCAGCAACTTCATTTATCGGCACATTCGGCAGAGTCTCAACAGACGAGCTTAGTAGTGCAGGCGGAACCCACTCTGGGGTATCTGGTATTAATAACTCAGTAATTACATCATGAAGATTCTCGACCAATGCTTTGAAGCCATTGGTTTTTTCGTCACGAGGATAAGCCAAATCATTTTTTACCATCACCCGTATGTGACCAGGATTTGTACCCATCACTAGAATGCGTTTTCCGAGTGAAGCCGCTTCAATAATATTATGGGTGACGAGCACGACTGTTTTAGCGCCAAGCTGACCAGATAGCCAAATATTCAAAACTTCTCTTCTTAGAGTTTCTGCCGTCAAAACATCGAGGGCCGAAAAGGGTTCATCCATACAAAGAATTGGCCTTTGCATTGCTAGCGCTCGGGCAATCCCCACTCGTTGTTTCATTCCCCCTGAAAGCTCTTTTGGATAAGCTTCTTCGAAGCCTTCTAGGCCTACGATATCAATCGCCCGCTTAACTCTTTCTTTAGATTCCTCTCGAGATAGTTTCAAGGACTCGATTCCCAGTTCTACGTTTTCAAAAACCGTAAACCAAGGCAAGAGGGCAAAGGATTGAAATACCAGGCTCACTAATGGATTTGCGCCGCTAAGCTCAACACCACCATTGAAGACATGTCCGCTGGACTGTTCAAGAAGGCCGGCTATAATTCTAAGTAGAGTGGATTTGCCGCTGCCGCTAGGTCCTAAGATTGCTAAGATTTCGCCATTATATAGGCTGAGATCAATATCAGTAAGGACCTTAATTTTTTGGCCACTGTCGAGCACAAAGCTATGACTAATGTTTTTGACTTCGAGTACTGTTTTATCCATCACTGGCTTCTTTCATACTTAGCTTTCTTGAGATCCTATTTATCATACTTGAATCGATTTTCAGCAATACTATAAAGTTGATGCCAAAGACTTCGGTTTAGTCCAATCACCGTAGTGCACATCACAAGTAGGCAGCCTGTGAGCATAGCAAAATCTCCGGTATCAGTCGCTTTAGAAATCATCGCACCTAGACCAAGGGTTGAGAGTGTTTTGCCGCCATATTGAAAATACTCTGCGACAATGCTTGCATTCCAAGCGCCGCCAGCAGAAGTCACCCAGCCGGTCACCGTCGCCGGAAAAACCGAAGGTAAATAAAGATTTTTCCATTTTGAAATGCGAGACAGTCCCATCAGGTTTACGGTATCTCTAAGTTCTAGAGAAATTGTGCTGGCGCCGGCTAGAACATTAAAGAGTACGTACCATTGAACGCCGAGCAGCATGAGAAACATCGAGCCAAAGCCAAATCCTATATGAAGGCTTGAGAGAATTAGCATTACAAGGGGATAGAGCATTGGTGCGGGAAAGCTGGCTGCTACTTGCACGATTGGTTGAAAAAATCGTGTTAGTTTCGGTGACGATCCGATCCAAATTCCGACAGGTATAGCCCATAAAGAAGCGAGTACGATTGATGCAACTACGCGAAGGGTTGTTGCTAATGTGCCCAAGCCAATTTGCTTCCACTGTTTCACTGAAAGAGGCCGTACCAGTTCGTAAACATAGATCATTCCGAACAACAAAAGTGCCAAAATCAATGCTTGCGGAAGTCTTTCGCTTACTATATCCGGAACCAATCTTTTCAATTTTGCAATTCGCATAATAAAGTTCGTGGTCTTTTTATTTTTCAAAATTAATGGTGTTGGTTTCGGCAAAATATTTTCTGGTGAATTCTTTGAGCTAGTTCGCCACAGCGAAAACTCATCAAATTTAAATATGAACCATTTAACTAAATTCGAGTCTTTTAGTAGCAGCATAACAAATGGAATATCCTTGGTCTGATCTTGAGCGTCTTCTAAGCGAAACTTTTGACTCCAGGCTAAAATTGGCCGCCAAAAAAGAAAATCAAAGAAGATGATAACCAGAATCATAGATAGAACTCCGGCCCACATGGCAAGACTATCTTGCCTCTCAATAGCTAGCTTCATATAGGAGCCAAGTCCAGGTAACACGAAATTTCGCTCACTTAGGCTAAAGGATTCGCAAATAGTTAAGAAGAACCAACCACCAGCCATTGACATCAAACTATTCCAAACCAAATTGGTGAATGAGTAGGGTAGCTCGATGGTCACTAGTTTTTTTGTCCAACTGAGATTTAATATTTTTGCCAGTTCGTGAAACTGCGTGGGCACAGATTTGAGTGAAGCGTAATAACTAAATGTCATATTCCAAACTTGGCCGGTGAAAATCATAATGATACATGCAAGCTCCAAACCCAAATTATTTTTTGGAAATACGGCAATTAAGCCTAGAACTAAGCCCGGCAGAAATCCAACTACTGGAATACTTTGACAAATATCTAAGAGCGGCAGGATTATTTTTTCGGCTGTTTTATTTTTAGCTGCCAAGTGTCCAACGACCAAAGTAAAAAATAAAGAGCAAGAATAGGCAATCAGAGCTCGGATTAATGAATAGAATGAATATTTTGGTAAAGAGCCAATTGATAGATCGATTGTAACATTGGTTTCAAGAGGGGCTATCCAATGCCTAGCCAGTGAGACGAAAAAATACAAAAACACCAAAAAAACTGCAAGTAATAAGAGGTCCATCCATAAATTGCGAACGCTCGAAAGTCTAATGTCTGCATCTTTGGCGCGGTACATGGGTTAAGACTCTCTTTGAGGAGAGAGCGCAGCGAGGACGCCCGCCCCTTTGGATTTACCTATTTTAATCGCAACTGAATTTCATTTAGAACTCTATTGAAATGAGCCGTAACAGCCCCCAAAATTGTCTGTTCATGTGAAGCGCTTACATCAAAATGTGCGGGCCTACCTAATTTCTCCCAAAGTTCAAGTTGGTTTTCTGATGGCACATGCTTGTCATCAAGATTGATAAACATAAAGCATCGACTAGCTTCATTAGCATTTGCCATAAAGATGGGGTCAAAGCGTATGTTACTTCTTAAGTTATTTTCATAATTAACCAGGCTGGTGTCCTTAGTGGCATTCATGCGTAGGCCGCGTAGTTTCACCGGAATACGTTGTTGGCTATAGCTGAGAATGGCGGGCATATTTCCAGCTGAGGCAATAAGCGCTACAGATTTTAATCTTGGATCGAGTGTTGCCAGCAGACTCATTGTAAAGCCACCTAGACTTAAACCATAGCCGGCAAGTTTATTCGGGTCGACTTGTGGATGAGTTTCAAGTAAATCGACCACTGTTTGTAGATCAATCAAAGCCTTTCGATTGATCCGGTCGTGTAGCTGCCAGTCAGGCAAGGTGGCTGGCTCAGACAGATTATTAATGTCTGCAATCACGGCGACCATATTGCTCTTGCAAAATCGATAGGCCACACTATTTTCAATAACCGTTCTGCCGAGAATCGTCGGGACAATTAATACGGCAGGAATATTTTTAACTTTTGGCGGGTGATAAACCGCAACTTGGATTTTGTGAGCTAGATTGGTGATCGGATCATTGACCAAGAGTTCAGTTTCATCAATTATACAACCGCTAAAGCTTTCAGTAGTGATGATTCTCACCGTCTTTGGATCAAGTACCGAATGGCGCAAATCATTTAAGCGCACGAGATATTCAAAAAGGCCAAGTGGCTCAAGTGGTTTTGCAAAAACATTGGAAGCGCAAAGAAACAAAATGCTGGCTAAAAAAAATCTTTTATAAAGAGCTAAACGAAGTGAATTTTCATTTTGTGTCTTCATATATTCCTCTAGTATTTTTGCGATCTAATTTTAGTTGATTAGGCAACAAAAGGCTTTCGCATGTCATAACAAATGTCAATGAATGATGCATTGACGGTGGCGGTCAGATCCGATGTTGAAGATCTAGACAATTTTAACACAAATGAAGTCTGTCTTTAGGTCTAAGTTGTGTTTCACTTTGATCCAATGAGTAATTTTGCTGTTGGCGAAATTTCATATTTACCCTATCATATTGGGAAGGCCAATGTTTTTAGCTTAAAAATATTTTAGGGTTTCTGCGAAAGATTGGATCAGGTTATTATTTTTAAAAGTCTGAACAATATAGGTAACAAAGCATTTTCTTTAATCGAGCTGATGTTGGTAGTAGCGATCATTGGCATTATGGCAACTATTGCCATCCCTAGTTTTGAGCGATACCAATCTAAATCAAGGCAGGCCGAAGTAAAAGGGCATTTGGGTGGTATTTATATGGGCCAGCAGGCCTTTTTTGCTGAATGGGTACAATATTATGGGGACCTTAGAGATATCGCCTTTAGCCCTAGCGGCAAAATGAGATACAGCGTGGGTTTTGCCGGTACCAATGCCGCCCCAGTCCCCCCTTTTCAAGGTTCATCAACTGGTTGTGCCGCAGGCACAGCTCTCAATACGAGTCTCGCTTGTGCAGCCCCAAATGCAGATATTACTGGAGTGCCGGCGTTTGCAGCCGCAGCTGCGGTTGGCGGTTGCCCTGCCGGTGCTGATCCAACGGCGGCAACGTTTTCAATATCAGCGGTTGGTGCAATTGGTGGCCCGGCGAACGACGTTTGGACACTCACTCAAGCTCAAGGCATATGCAACAACATCAATGGTCATTAATTAAAGTGTCTTTAACTTTAGCGCCTTACCCCATTCGGTCTTTTCGCTAGAGAGGCCTTTTGTCATAATAATGTTTTTTTTCGGATCGATAATGACGACTTCGACACCTTGAGCTTCGGCATAGGCTTTCGCTTTATCGCCACCTAAGAGAAATGCACCGTCGTCTACAAAATCGCATAGGGTTGCTGTTTTGCCGACGCAGGTCACTTGAATGGATTGGGCAGCACTATATCCAGTCTTAGGATCAATGATGTGATGGTAAAGTTTGCCGTTCTTATAGAATGATTTTTCGCTATCGCCAGCCGTGGTAACCGCAATGTCTGTCGCATAAAGTTTGTAAATAAATTCTTTGCGCTGTGGATCTGGATTCATTGGTCGAGGATCCCCAACAGCAATGACCCAGAGCTTGCCGTTTGGTTTGACGCCCCAAACGCGAACGGCGCCGCTTGCATCAACATATCCGGATTTAATTTTTCGTGGTTTGAGAAGTTCATAGACCTTGTCGACAGCCCAGCCCTCGCCCATTCCACCGAGTCCGATTTTCATACCCTTGGTTGTAAGAAATACTGTTTTTTGTTTCTCATCTACTATAATATTTTTGTAGTTTACCAAAGGCAAGATCATCTTGATTTCTGCATCAGTTGGGAAGCGTTCGGCGCCCTTTTTCCAGCTGTAAAGTCCAAAAAAAGCATTAAAGCTAATATCAAAGCCACCGTTGGTTAGCTCACTGTGGTGAATCGACTGCTTGATCGTCTCAAGGGCCTCGTCAGAAACGTGAACCGGTTTGATTCCGGCATTTTTATTGATTTGTGAAATCAGACTATTTGGCTTCCATTCACTCATCCACTCGTCGATGCGGTGAACCTCAGTAAAGGCATCAGCCAGGGCTCTTCGAAGCTCGCCAGGGGTCTTATCGTTATCGAAAAGACAGAGTGTCCAGGGGAGAGTCATAATCGACTGGGTTTCGCAAATCTCGCCCTCGTCGGCGGCCGTTGAGGCGGCAAAAGCTTCGCAATGAAAGAGACCTAAAAATATGACCATGAGCAGATTGGAGAATTGTACAATGAAGTATTCAAGCATTAAGAGAATTTGAACATAAGTTTGCCTCACGCTCAAAGTATTTTTATTAGACTCAGTTTATTTTATTAGACTCAGTTTATTTTATTGTCGTCGGGTCAAAATTAATCGCAATATTTGCGCCTTGTGGTGGGATAGAGTTTCCATGAAATACAACTGAATTTGCGGTTGGATTGTAAGTCCAACCATTAACAGGATCCTCATAGATAGAGGTTCCATTAACTACCACGAGGATCGAAGCGAGAATTGGGGTTCTTTGCAAAAAGAACTGTGAACTCAATTCCAAAATATTTTCTTGAATTTTAGTGAGAGTTGCTGAAAAGTTTGAGTCACAGAGGCTTCCCACTGTGCCGTTAGTTTGGCTGGCGAGATCAATATAACGCTGACCAACAATTGAATTGGGGGAGCCCGAGGAATTTTGCTTTGCTTGGCAGGCGCTATCTAGAACTGAAATTGCCGAAACATTATAGTGGCGATTTGCAGCTGTGCTATTGGTAAATACATCGAGGTATGAAATATAATTTCCGACGGACTCAAGCGTCGGTGCTACATAACTGTGGTCCGGCACGTAACGTGCGGCGAATTGAGCCGGTGACTCACCGGGGAGTTGCCCAATCCAACTGCCTTCCATACGGGAGTCTCCACTAAAGTCATCTTCGTCAGATAAAATAATGACCGCGAGATAGGCATCCGCTCTATGAAAACCAATATTCTGCGAATCATTGAGGGTGATCTGAAGGCTACGAAATGCCCGTTCGTCGCCACTGCCTTGATCGCCCTGATAGGCATTTGTGATAAAATTATTAATGAGATCTGGTACACCAGGCAGGATCACAGAAAACCCAGAATATTTAAGATATGATACCGTAGCGGTCGGCCGTCCAAATCCGTCAAGCTGGTAAAGCGTTGCACCGTCGCGAAACTTTGAATACGCTGTATTACCAGTATAACCGGCTGCAGCGAGATAGGCCTGAGTGGTCGTAACCGCGAGTTTAAAATCCAAGTTTTTCGACTGAAAATTGGTCATAAATGCAGCGATATTATTCAAAATGTTTGCTTGAGCTGGAATCATCGAAGGAGAATTATCTATCACCCAAAGAAGATCGACTTTATTACTGGTTGATGAGTTCGATTGTTGAAAACTTTGGCTAGCGGGGATAAGCGAGAAGCTTGACTGGTTACTTGTACAAGCAGTTATCCCAAGAGCCGATACTGACAGTGCTAGGCTCATGGTTCTAGAGACTAATTTCATAACGACTCCTCGTGTAAAGCGGCGAAAGTAAACGTAATGATATATAGCTTTCTCTTCGGACTTTGGTCTAGACAGATGAAGAATCAGAGAAATTGTCCATAATCTTGTCAGCGGTATGAAAGCGCGTCTTTATGAGACGCTCGTTTCAAGCTATGAAGGTTTTAAGCTTAAATTGAAAACAACCTAGACACTTCTCGTAACTCTCTGGAATGGCTTATCGCTAAAATTATACTTTGTGCTTCTCAAAACTATGCAAACAAGCTTTACTAATTTGAGACACTTTTGTTTAAATGAAAATGTAGAGCATTTAGCTAGGCGGGGCTTATAATGGCGCATATTATTTTAAAACGTATTTTTTAAGGAACAAATGATTTTAACAAATGCCGAATTTCTTGCATTTATTTATCCTAAAATATTCTTTGCAGTTTTTACCGGTTCTATCATTGGCTTTGAACGAGCTTCGCGACGAGCTGCGGCTGGGTTTAAAACCCATATTTTAATTTGTTTGGGGGCAATGTTTTACACAACCGTGCCGGTAATTCTAAAGGTAGACGGACAGGTATTTGATCAACATGTGATTGCGCAGATCGTAACAGGTATAGGATTTTTAGGAGCAGGTGCTATTATTCGCAATACAGATCATTCTAAACAGGTGCAAGGGCTCACCACGGCTGCTGATATATGGTTGGTGGCGGCCCTTGGAATTTTGGTTGGACTCGGCTTTGGATGGTCTGTTGTTTTAATTTCGGCAACGGTAGTTTCAATTACTGTTACTTCTCGGGCTATTGAAAAACGCTTTTTAGTACAGCCTAGAAAAGGCCCTATCTATAGCGCAACCAATCCTGAGGAAAAGAGTTCTTCAACTAAAACTTGAGATTATGACCGTCAAAATGAAAAACTTCAGAAGCCAGAAGCTGCGCATCTCTTTCATCATGGCTTACGACTATTGCGGGTATTTTTAGCTGATGAAGCCAGATTGAGATTTCAGGTAAAAGCTTTTTCCGACTTTTAGAATCGAGCGAAGAAAAGGCCTCATCGAGCAAGAGAAGCTGCGGCTGAGCTGCGACCGCCCTTGCAAGAGAAACCCTCTGCTTTTGGCCGCCTGAAATTTCGCTTATTTTGCGCTCTGCTAAGCTTTTAATTTGAAATAACTCCAACAATTCTTCGAGACGGGCTTCAAGCAGTGGCGCTTCCCAGCTCTCAATGGCGTAAGTTATATTTTCTCGAACATTTTTAAACGGAAAAAGACAATCCCTTTGGGGAACAAAGCCAACTCTTCTTGCATTGGTTTTTATGAAAATCTTATCGATGGGACTTTGCCAAACACTTTCATTAAAACAAATTGAGCTTTCAGTTTTCGTATTGAGGCCTAAAATGATTCTAAGTAGACTGGTCTTGCCGCAGCCAGAAGGGCCAAATAGCGATTTGATAAAATTATTTTCTGTAAAAATAAAATTACCGGTGGCGTTCAAGTTGATCTCGTCAGTAAGCAAATAGTTGATTTGCAGATTCAATGACGCTTTCGTTGTGGCTTTTATAGTCGTACTCATCTTCGAAACCTGGTATTTCTTTTAAGTAGGTTTACCGACGATAAAATTAAAAAACTCAATATTAGTAAGAATACGGATGTACGGTGAGCAGCCTTAAAATCTAAAGACTGAACTTGATCATAAAGTGAAATTGAAAGTGTTCGCGTCTGGCCCTTTATATTTCCGCCAATCATTAGGACTGCGCCAAATTCACCAAGGCTATGAGCAAAGCTGAGTAAGACTCCGCTCATGATTGAATTTCTAGCAAGAGGAAGGGCAACCCGCAAAAATGTTTTTACAGGTGAGTCGCCCAGACTTGCTGAGACTTCAAAATATTCAGAATCAATACTCTGAAAGCCTGACATGAAGCTTTGAAAGGCAAATGAAAAGCTATAAATGACTGAACCTAAAAGCAAGCCAGCAAAGCTGAAAGCCAAATTGATCGAACTTAATGCTATCAATAGGTAAAATCCTAAAACAGTAGGCGGCAAAACAATAGGTAAAAGTAAAATGCTTTCAACTAAGCTGCTCCATGCAGTTTGAGTGCGCGCCAGAAAATACGAAAGTGGCAGGCCAACTAAGAGTAAAATTAGGCTCGTCAAGCTTGCCAATTGTAAGCTTAAGAAGAGCGCCTCCATTTCGATCATTTTACCTCGCGATTAGTTAGGGATCTTGTCTAATTAAAGTCAGCCGACTCGAAGCCATTTTGCGCGAAAATAATCTGCGCATCACGACTGAGAATGAATTTCGCAAAATCTTGTGCCAACACTACATTTTGTGATTTTTTTAAAACGACCAAAGATTGGGTCAATGATTTGTAAAGGGAAGTGTCGACTTCGTGGCAATTTTCGGACTTCATATTTGGCGAAAGGCTTAAACTTTTTGCGATCAGCCCAGCTTTTACCGCCCCAACGAGTATGAACTCAGCTGCTTGTGAAACATTCTCACCAAAAACCAGTTTAGCTTTTATTTCCTGGTAAATGTGCGCCGATTTCATGGCTTCAATAGCAATGACTCCATAAGGAGCATGTGATGGATTCGCAATCGCAATTTTTCTAAACTTGCTATGCTTTAAGTCTTCAAGTCTTTCGGCTCCGCATAAAACTAATATACCTCTGGCGTATTTTTTTGCTGGACCACGAGTTAAATGACTGGCGACAAGGTCCTCTGCGAAATGAAAGTCGGCTGAAAAAAATAAGTCAATGGCTGCGCCATTTTTGATTTGTGAGACAAAGCTTCCGCTAGAGCCATAGCTTTCATTGAAGCGAACTTCTTGGTGACTTTCCTGATACTTTTGTATTAATTTTCGCATCACGAATCGCAGGTCGGAGGCTGCAGCGATATTTAGGGTGGTTATGGTTTCAGCGAAAGCCATAGATGTAACAAGAGATATACTAAGAGATATACTAAGAGATAAGGTGAAAATCGCTTTATACATTTGCCTGATCACTTGGTTCATGTGAACAAAGTGCATGCCCCTGAAGCCACTCACTGTCGCCATCTTCGTAATGTTCCATCTTCCAGATCGGTGCGCGCTGTTTGAGTTCCTCAATGATGTACCGATTGGCGCGGTAAGACTCGTCGCGATGCCTCGACGACACGACAATTGCTACGCTGATCTCGCCAATTAACAGTCGGCCTTTGCGATGCCAAAGATGAATATGAAGATCATGTCCCCATTTTTCAGCAGCCTCCAGGCAAATTGCCTGAAAAGATTTGAGTGTTAATGCCGTGAAGGCATCATAACTCACTCCCAGTACGCGCTTGCCATGGTTATGGTTGCGGACCATTCCTGAAAATATACATTGGGCACCATGGGTTGGCGACGCCGGGGTTTTTAGAATATCCTCTAAAGCAAAGCGTTCATTTAATATTTGAACATCAATCACTGGTTATCACCTGTCGAAATCCATTGATATGGATTGGCTTGAAGGGGAAATACATTAATCTTGGTTTGAGCTTTAATTAAAGAATCATCTTCATCCAAGATCGCCCAGGCATTTGCTTTTAGAAGCGAAAATAGAATCGAGGACATTTGGCCATTCAAAATTTCAATTTTTGGAGCATCAAGGGTGAAATCCAAGTGTGCTTTTAGAAAACATTTGAAGCCTTTAGGCTTTTCATAATCATGGACCAATTGAACCCTCAATGCCTTTTCAGGGGATTTTGAAAAAATGGTAGAAATATAGCTTTCAACAAAAAAGCGAAGACCTATGACACTAGAAATGGGATTGCCAGGCAACGCAAAAACCACAGGGCCCGAGGGGAGTTCGGCAAACAAGATTGGCTTTCCGGGACGAATGGCAAGCTTGTGAAAATAAGTTTTTGCCTTGAGCTCGCCAAGCGCCTTTGCCACAAAATCAAATTGCCCCATAGAAACAGCACCGGTCGAGATGATCATATCAAAACTATTTTGCGCTAAACACTCGATTAGATTTTTAAATTCGCTCGGACTGTCTTCGCTAAGTAAAAAAGACTCGATAGTAGCGCCTAATTGTTCGAGTCGCATTCTTAAATAGGGCTGAGTCGAGTTTCGTATTTGACCCGAGCCTGGGTTTTTCTCAAATGGAACTAGCTCTTTGCCCGTAGCGATTAAGGCAATCTTTAATTTTGAAAATACCTCTAGTTTGTCTATGCCAAATGCCGCCAAGATCAAAAGATGTTCGGGGCGAATCAACTCACCTTTAGTAAGTAAACTTGCGCCCAAGCTAAAATCTCCACCGGCTGGTCGTAAATTTCTATTTAGGTCTAGTGGCGATCGAATGGTGACGCAGGTCGCCCGACCGTTTAGGTCTCTTACGACAACACAGTCCTCAATTTTTACACAAGCATCATAGCCAGGTGGAAAATTGGTCCCTGTCATAATTTCATAACTTGAGAAGCCAGTTGCTGAGGGATTGTCTTTTTGCGGCAAAGACTCGGCCGAATCGCCGGCGGCAATGATACCGAGAACTTGAAAGCTGAGAGGATTTGTTTCGCTGGCTAAGAGAGTTTGGCTGGAGCGAAGTGCAAAGCCGTCCATTGCTGAATTGTCTGCCATCGGCATAAGAAAAGGTGCAGTTAAAGCAGCGGCCGCTATTCTCCCGACGGAGTCTAGCAAATGAATGGATTCAATGCATAGATTTTTTCTTCTAGATAATGCAATTTCATGTATTTGATTGAGTGCTTCATGGTAGCGAATCATGATTTCCCCCTCGCAGCGTGTGGAGCGCATGTTTTAGGACTGGAAGTAAAGCATCTAAGCCTTCACGGCAGGCTTTTGGGCTCCCAGGCAAAGCAATGACCAACGTATTGCCTATCACGCAGCCAATAGAGCGACTGAGCCAGGCGGTTGAAATGTGTTTTGCTCCCTGTTGCCTTAGAAGTTCTCCAAAGCCAGGAATCATTCGATTTGAAATTCCTTGGAGCGCCTCTGGAGTCACGTCTCGTGGACTGAGTCCGGTGCCGCCAGTCGTCAAGAGCAGTAATGGTTGCTTCGTTTCGATAAGCTGCAAGATAGATTTTTGAATATCAGAAATATCGTCATGAATGCAGTTGTGGGCGACTATAATAGCACCTTCTGCTTTTAAGCGTTCGGTTAAATAGAGCCCAGACTTGTCCTCGGCCTGTTGGTTTGAAACGCGATCGCTAATGGTTAATACCGCGGTTAAAATTTGATCTAATTTGAATTGGGGCATTGGTAAAGGGGCAACTTCATCTTTTTCAAAATTTGGATTTCTCCAAACTCCAGATTTGCCACCTTCTTTAAAGTTAAGCTTAATATTTTTAATTTCAATTACCGGATCAACCGCTTTAGAAAGATCATAAATAGTAAGTAGGGCACCATTGACTCCACAGAGAGCTTCCATTTCAACGCCAGTTTGGGCGAAGGTTCTAGCTTCACAGAGCACTCGAATCGAATAACTACTTTCACAAAGATGAAATTTGAATTGAATTGAGTGTAAAGGCAAAGGGTGACACAACGGAATCAACTCGCTCGTTTTTTTTGCAGCCATGATTCCAGCTGCTTCTGCAAGCGCTAGCACATTGCCTTTTTGGTTTCTATTTTCTTTTAGCGCTAAAAAGGCAATTTGCGAAAGATGAATTTCTCCTTGAGCTTGGGCCATGCGCCTGGTTGAGGCTTTCTCGCCAACGTCAATCATATGAAATGAAACATG
>JAYVXS010000208.1:0-4379 GCA_043784965.1 Bdellovibrionales bacterium | reverse complement strand
TAACACGGAAGAATTCCTTGACGATTCCAAAACTCAGCTCTACAAAAGTACTCGCTAGCTTTTAAGTTCGTAGTTCAACTATAAAACTGCAAAAACCCATGAAACATACCGAAATCGAGAGCTGGCTAGGAAAATCAGGAAATCACGAATGAAAACGAAGCAGTTTTTAAATTTTACAGACATCAATCAAGCATGGATTCTTCACCGTGAAGAAATCGAAACTGTTAAAGACGGTGTCTGCAATATCTATGTTTTACTGGATGCGTATTCCATGCATTGTTTTGCTCAAGAACTTTCGGTGGATTTGCCCACGCCTTCGAAAATTATCAACGCCTTGGAGTCTGCAATTTTAAAGTCTAAAGCAAGGCCACAACAAGTTCTTATTTCAAAAAGTGACCCCTTTATTGAAGACTTCAAAGCGATTTGCAAAGAGCTTGAAATTCCAATGGCAGAACATACCAATAAAGACTTACTGCCGTTTGTAAAACCCTTTAAAGATTCATTTCAACAGTTTCAAAAAAAATCGACGCAATCAGCTCCACGGTCAATGAAAGCAGAAATGCGTTCTGAGATTGAACAAGAAGAATTAAAAGCCTTTGTTCCTGATAGCTATTCGTTGTGCCCGTGTGCTTCGGGTAAGAAATTTAAATTTTGCTGCCAGAAAATTTTTAAAGATATTACTTTTGCTATGTGTGCAGCGGAAGAAGGTCAACTTGAAGAAGCTCTTAAATTTATGAATGCCGCTGAAGAAAAAGTTGGTCGAACTGCTGAAGTCGTTTGTCGGACTGCAATTTGCTGGTCTTACTATGAAATGGATAAGTTTCGATTGCTTTTAAAAGAGGCCATAGAAATAAATCCAAAGCACCCACGTCTCAATTATATTTTAGGCATCGAAGCTGTAACAGCAGAGGAATACGATAAGGCGATAATATTATATCAAACAGCCATTGATAACTATCCTCATGAGGATAAGTTTCATTTAAACGAAACTTATAATAATTTGGGAACGGCCTACTTTAAGCTGAAACGATATAAGGAAGCAAAAGAAGTTTGGGAAAAAGGATTGGTCGTATTTCCAACTGATAAAATGACGAAGAATAATCTTTTTAAATATATTTATGATAATCCAACCATTCCTAAAGACCTCCAAGGAATCAGTCCTTTCATCAAAAAGTACTTGGATAAGTGGCCTTCAAGATGAAAGTACAAAAATTAAAACTCGACAAGAAATTTCAAGCTTGTCTTGCTGTTGTTATTGTGTATGAACCCCGACCATCAAATAAGTGTTTTTGGACTATTTTCCTATCCTCCTCCACACTCAATATCCATATTCGTCAGATCGATAGTAGCGCCGTCAATTACGACAAATCCCGAAAGTACCTTATATAAGAGACCTTCTCCAGTGGGTCCAAAGCCCCCCTCTTCACGGGCATTAATGTGTACCTGCCTTCCAAAAACTGAATATACGGTGAAGGAAAATTCCTTTTCTCGACTTTTAAACCAGTTAAACAAGCCGGGGTTCGCCTGTTTGCCGTTATAATTAATCTGAATATCATCGAATACAGCATTCCAACCATCTCCCTCGTAAATACGATCTGATAGATTGAACATCTTATTAACGGACTCGCAGCCGAAGCTTTGGGAGGCAAGTACTTTTGCAGGAAGACACGTGCTAATAATTACGATTAAGAAGATTTCTTCTAAATGCATACGCGGATTTGGCATACGATATTATCGTATGATTTGCTCAACTGGTCAATAGAGTAAGCTCAAACGTGCAGTGTAAGGTCAAAAAATCAGCGAATTATTCGCTCCGAGAATGAGCAACTGGCAGAGGAGTTGAAGCAAAATTAATTACTGTATTTTGACCCTTAGAGTCTTGTCGGCTCCAAGAGACAACTTCGCGATTTTTAGTGAAGTTAAAAATGTCCTCTTTAACATCCCCCTGGTCTTGTCCGTTGTAACGTAGAGCAAAAGAATCGCTTCCATTGTCTCTCATAACTTTAGCATTGCATGCCTTTGCGGACGCCAGCAGTTTAAGCTTTATCGCCGTCATATTAAAAATAGCATATTCAGTTTTTGCATCAATGTTTGGAAAGGCAACGTATCCGCTTTTATCTGCATCTGGATGATCAGGCAGATATTTCATTAGTGGCGCCCTATTATCACGGCTCACGTCGCAATCACCATTTAAGCACGATTTAATAATGTAGGGATGGTAGGCTCCGCCTTCTGGCGTTCGAGTTGTGTTTATATTTGCCAAGTTCGATGCGGTAAGAGCGAGTCTGATTTGTTCTGACTTTAACTCTTGGCAATCATCAGAAGACTTGGCAAATACTTGAAGTGATGTGAATCCAATAAGCAACAAAGAAATTATTCTCATGCCTACTCCTTGTTTAAGTATTTATTTTAATCCTTTCGCTGGAGAACGAACAGGCCAGTCTGGTCCAGAATGTGTGCGGTCCTTTAAATGAATGAGTTTGCTTGGCCTATCTTGGCGTTTTTAAATAACTATAATAGCCTAGTAAAAACGATTAATTAACATATTATAAATAATACTAACATTTTAATGTTAATAGCCGATATATAATGTTATAATGAGTGAAATGCAAAATACAAACTTAAAAAACGTCTTATTTGATCTCACGGGGATCCCAAATATCATTGGAGCATTACGGCCGGTGATTATACCGCCTGGGATTCCTAGACTTATAATGAACTACTATGATTTGAAGAAAGCCGAAATACTCGAGCACGCCTTTATTTTTATAATCCCAAAAGAAGAGGATGTTGAGGTCAAAAAGACCATCACACATGCTGAAATAATAAAGAAAGCATTTAAAACGCCAGTGGCCTTTTTGTTTCAAACTTTAAAAGCACATCAGCAAAAATTATTTATGAGTCATAAGCTTAACTATGTAAGCTTAGATGGAGAAATATTTTTGCCTGACGCCCTAATGGTCGTTCGCAAAGCAAAGAAAGAAGAAGGCGAGACGCCAGTACAACTGAGCCTATGGGCAAAGCTTGCCATCATTGAGCAACTCAATACTAGAGATTTAAATCACAAAACAATTAGTGAGCTAGCTGAATTGTTTAACATCTCTAAAATGCACGCCAGTCGTTTTGTTGAAGAATTAAAAATGGCAAAGCTGATCAAAATTCAACAAGATGGAGTAAGCAAACATCTTAAATTTGCGCCAAATCCTGAGCTTTGGGCTCAGGCAAACCGATTTCTTCATAGTCCAGTGGTGAGACGTATCTATACCAATACGCTTTTCAATAGCGGAAAAATCGCAGGACTAAACGCTCTTAGTGAGTACAGTATGCTTGATGGAGGCAGTATTCCTACAAGAGCAATTGGCAAAAAGCAGTTTGCCACTCTTCAAAGAAAAAACGTGATTGAAGTCGTTCCAAAAGAAATAGCAAAATGCTGTATTGAAATCTGGGAATGGGATCCGGAGTTATTAAGCAAGAAAAGCTATGTCGACCCAGTATCACTGTATCTTAGTCTAAAGGATGATATGGACGACCGAACACAAATAGCATTGAAGCAAATTCTAAATGATATCGTTGGGGTGAAGTGATGGTTCATGGACTTGAGCATTTTTCAAAAAGACTGTCTGCCTTTAAGGACCATTATGCTCTTGTCGGCGGAGTAGCCGGTGACTTACTGATGTCTGAACTTGGCGGCGATTTCAGAGCCACCAAAGATTTGGACATTGTGATCTTTATGCGCCCTGATTTAGCATTTCTAAATGCTTTGGCAGAATACATCAAAGACGGCGAGTATGAGAACAAAGAAAAGGGTGAAGGCATCACCCAGTTTTATAGATTCAGTAAACCTAAGAAACTAGAATTGAGAGTCAGCACGGTGTTTGATGGTAGTTTTGTAAATTAAATGATGGGACTGTTTTTTTGTATTCGTAGCTCTAAAGGGGAGAGGTCTCCCCATCGGAAGTATATTTGTCTACCAGTCTTGCTGGTGTTGATCGTATAGATTTAGTTTTAGGTATCGAAGAGCGGCAATCGCATTTTCAAAATTGTGAACATCAAGGACTTCGAGAAGCTCCGAGATTTTGGCATTTCCAGATCCGCTCCACATGTCGAGAGCAATTTTTATTAAGAGTTGCGCACCAGATGAGAACCCATCGGCATAAGCCAGGAGTTCATCGGGGCATCGACGGATTCTTGGTTTTTTTGCATCAAAGAAAAACTCTATGAGGTTTGGATGATTTTTAAAAACTCTGGTGATTGCGTGCCATTGTTTTAAGTCACAGGGTTTTGCTTCTTTCCAGCATTCCATATTACCTTAGCCCTTTCGTATTTTTGGTTTAAGGTTAAAGGTTTCAAAAAATAGCTTTTCATCTAAATTTGAAAGA
>JAYVXS010000207.1:0-13730 GCA_043784965.1 Bdellovibrionales bacterium | reverse complement strand
TCAACAGAAACCTCAAAATATTTGTCATGATCCGGCCCATGTTCATTTTCTGTAATGTACTTTGGCACTCGCTTGAAAACTTCTTGGCTCCGCTCCTGAAGCCGAGTTTTAAAATCTGATGCAAAATCTGGCTCATTTGCAATTTTCATAAATTTAGGCTCAAAGATCTGTTTGATGACGGCAAATGATTTGTCAAATCCTCCGTCTACATAAATGGCACCAAGTACTGCCTCAAAACTACAAGCCAGAATACGCGGCTTTTGCAATCCATTCGACAGTCGCTCACCTTTACCAAGTCGCAAAAACTCATCCAACTTAAATTCTTTTGCAATTTGCGCAAGTGCATCCTCATTGACGAGACTTGCTCGTTTCTTTGAAAGAGCCCCTTCTTGGTCGGCAGCAAAACTCTTCATCAAAAGATCACTCAATACAAGATCGAGAACCGCATCGCCCAAAAATTCAAGCTTTTCATTATCTTGGGTTTCTTTTTCATTCGCCTCATAACGATGACTCTTATGAGTCAGCGCAGTTTCAAGCATTTGTATATTATTAAATGTATAGTTGAAACTGAGTTCTAAAGACTTAATTGATTCTTTCCAGGTCATGACGTAGCTCCCAATACTTTTGCAATGAGCAGCGGCTCGCGACCTTCACGGTTACGAATAGCGATGATTTGTGCCAGTACTTCGTCACCACCATTTAGCTCAAACCGATTCGTGGCCGGGCTCACAGCCGGATCCACGGAATAACTCGCGAAATCAACCGAAAAATAGTCTCTCGACAAACCCACCGCACCATGGGCAGCATTTTTTAATATTAAAACTTTCTTTTTAGAACCCAATTGTCTTTGAATCGTTTGCTTAAATCGATCATCACTCAGTTCACGCAGCCGACGGGCTCGCAGCTTGCGCTCTCGCACCTCAACTTTTTCAGCCAATAGAGCCGCTCGTGTTCCTTGTCGCTCACTATAGGGAAACACATGAATTTTATTCCAGGGGCTAGTAATTAAATTCAAAAAGCTCTCTTCAAAATGTGCCTTTGTTTCTGTGGGAAATCCAGCGATTACGTCCATGCCGACAAAAGCATGCGGCACCCATTTGTTGATTTGCTCTAAGGTATGGCGCACTTGTGCGACAGAGTACTTGCGTTTCATATCCGCCAAAACTTTAGACGAAGCCGATTGAATACTCATATGAAAATGCGGACACAATCGATCATCCGTAAATAGCTTGAGCATTTCTTCAGAAATTTCTATTGGCTCAAAGCTGCTCAAACGAATCCGAGCCACCGAAGTTTCACCTAATACTTGGCGAATCAGCTCGGTAAAATCTGCTCCGGTTGGTTCGTCTAAATAGTCACCGATGTGAATGCCCGTTAGAACGACTTCTTTCACACCAAGTAAAACTAGTTCCGATATTCGCTTAATGATGTCGCGTACGCCTAGACTTCGCGACTTACCTCGCGCATAAGGAATTACACAAAAGCTACAAAAACTATTGCAGCCGTCTTGCACTTTTAAAAAACTACGGGTGTGAAAATTTTCAACCCCACCACCCGGCTCAAGATCTTCTTTGCGAAAAATATTTGAACGATAGACCTTCGCCCGTGGCCCTTCAGATTTCAAAAAATTCTCAATTATACTTCGAATTTCGGTCTTATGAGAATTCGCAATTACCAAATCTACTTCGCTGGCAATATCAACAATTTTCGCATCCACTTGGGCGGCACACCCGGTGAGAACAATGACTGAATCAGGCTCGCTTCGTTTCAGCTGGCGTGCCCGCCTTAATGCCTCATTAGTGGCCTCTGCCGTTACCGCACAGCTATTGATAATATGGATTTTTTTTTGCGCTACTTTGGGCTGAGCCGCTTCAACTGCAGTTTCGGCAAAGCGCTGCTGCAAAAGACCCGTATCGTAGGTATTAACTTTACAGCCAAAAGTATGAAATTCAAGTTCAGACAATCCAAGCTCCACCGACCAATTGGGAGTCGCGATACATGACTGCCGCCTGACCAGGAGTTACAGCGCGAACCGGCTCTTCAAAATCAACGCTCACCTTGTCACCCGATATTTGAATTCGTCCGTAAGCGCCCTTATGTTGAAAACGAATTTTAACACGAAGACGTTCACCGTCTTTTACATCATCAAGCCAATGCGGTTTTTTCAATGTCACTTTTTGACTAAATAGATACTTTTCAAGTCCGATCCAAACAGTATTTGTCTGAGCATCTATTTTCAACACGAAAAGTGGTTCAGCAGAACTTCCCTGCAGATCACCACGACCACCAATTCCAAGCCCTTTTCTTTGACCGTAAGTAAAATGATGAATGCCCTGATGAGCGGCCAGGATCTCGCCGCTCGGATAGAGTACGATATTGCCTTTTTTTGTTTTCAACACATCTTGTGAAACATGCTCTTCAATAAAATTATCATAGCCCCGGTTACCTACAAAACAAATTCCTGTTGAGTCTTTTTTGCGAGCATTGATCAGGTTTTTTTGTTCGGCTATTTCCCGTACCTCGGGTTTTTTTAAATGTCCGATCGGAAACATCAATCGGCTTACAATGTTCGGATCAATAGTAAATAAAAAATAAGTTTGATCCTTCCAGTCGTCGGTGCTTGTTGCAATAACAGAACGCCCACTGATTGTCGTTTCAATCTTTGCATAATGGCCGGTTGCCAAAAAGTCACAATCAAGTTCCAGCATTTTTTCAATTAGGTGATCAAATTTTAAATAAGTATTACAATCCACACAAGGCAGCGGTGTTTCGCCTTGTAGATAGCTGGCTATGAAGGGATCAATGACCGAAGCCTTGAACTTCGCTTCGCAGTTGATCACATAGAATGGAATCGCCAATTTATCAGCGACGCTTCTAGCATCATCAACGTCTACGCTTGAACAACAAGTTCCATTACCCTCTTCAATATCGCACGACGAATAGTCCCAAACTTGCATCGTGACGCCAACCACCTCGTAACCTTGTTCAACCAATAGTGCTGCCGCCACTGAACTATCAACACCGCCAGACATTGCCACTAATACCCGAGGCCTCGTGCGTCGGCTTTTCAACTGCTGAAAGCTGGCTTCGTTAGACATATACATCCCTCGTATAAACTTTAGACTTAAGGCTTTTGATTCCTCTTAAGCGTTTTACCACTTCAATCAAAGTCACAATGAATTTTTCAACTTCTGAGTCCTCGGTGCTCCAGCCTAGACCCACGCGAAGAGACGACTGCGCTTCAGCTCTTGAGAGTCCCATCGCAAGCAAAGTAGGCGATGGCTCTGGCGAGCCAGAACTACAAGCGGCACCGGTACTGGCCGCAAAACCTTGCAGATCAAGATTCATAAGTAAGGTTTCACCATCAACCCCATCAATCACAAGACTTGAAGTATTGGGAAGTCGCAAACTCTCATATGCGGTAATGGAAACACCTGATATCTTTTTTAAAATTTCACTCTCGAAGTAATCACGAAGCTTTTCTACACGCTTAGATTGAAAAATAATTTCACCTTCAAAGGCTGTCATTTCAGCAAGCGAACAGATTGCCAGCAAATTTTCAGTGCCGCCCCGACGAGATCGTTCTTGGCCGCCTCCATAAATCTGCGTCTGAAGGTTCGTACCACGAGCTGAAAACAAAACCCCGGCGCCTTTAAAGGCATAGAATTTGTGAGCTGCAAAACTTGCAAGATCAACACCAAGCTCCTTGACGTTTAGCTGAAGCTTACCAAGTGCTTGAACACAATCAGAATGAAAGAGTGCTCCTTGTGCATGGGCAAGAGCACTCATCTCACGAATTGGAAAAATCGTTCCGGTCTCATTGTTCGCAAGCATTACAGACACCAATAAAGTCTTTTCAGACAATAAGCTCTGGTATTCTTGAAGATCAATTTGTCCGCTACGAGATACACCTAAAACATGAATTTTTGCACCATTAGAAATCAAAGAAAATGCAGCTTTGGTAAGACTTGGGTGTTCAACGCTGCTAATGATAATTTCATTGCGCGCACTTTGATAGTTGTTGGGATAGTTGTTGGGATGGTTTTTGGCGTACTCAAAAATTCCCTTGATAGCGAGATTGTTAGCCTCAGCTCCACCCGAAGTAAATACCGTCTCTAAACTTTCAGCTCCAATGAATTTAGCAATTTTACTTCGCGAATCACGCAGTAATGTTTTGGGTCCGCGTCCTGCCTGATGTATGGAACTGGGATTGCCCCATTGCGCTAGCCAATCGCCTAATTTAGCCTGTAGAAATTCGGCCGGTGGGGTTGTGGCATTAAAATCTAAATATGAGAAATTCTCAATTTTTGGCTTAATTGTAGTAAATTTTTGCTTTGAACGCATAGGGACAATCTCTTAACATAAATCGGCCAAACTCCCAAGCTATTCAAAAATCCAGCTAATGAGGCTAAGGTCAAAATAAAGTGCAATCTTCAAAGGTCGAACTCTTGCGCATGAGATAATTTGAGACAAGATCAACCAGACGTAAATCGAGGCATTTCACCGATTAGTTAGACTTTATGCCGACAACCAGATTTTCAATTAAAAACAAGTGCTTGCACCACAAACTGGATGCCTCGGAATGGCCACTAACTTTCTCGCCTTAGCCGACCTTGATATCTATTTAGAAACAATTAACAAGAGCCGATAAATGAGATGATGAAACATAGCCTTGCTTGGATTGAAAAATTTATCGCCTCGGACAAGCAAAATGAGGTCGCGCGCTTAAGTCCTGAACGCCGATTTGATATTCTTTGTCGAATGATTGAAGGTGGTCAGATCGAGATATCAAACTATTTGTCTTGGGCATCGCAGCTTTTTCTTTTGCCCTCGCTTGATTCATCTTTTTTTTCAAACGTAGACATCAAACCGGTCTGGCAAAAATATAGCCCGCTAAATAATTGGAGCCCAGAAATTTTGCCTGTCGGAGACTGGGAAAATCGCTTAATGATTGCCTGTGTTTCGCCGCCGAATGAATTCAAAATGAGCCTTGCCCAAGCCCCAATATTTGTTTTGGCGTCACCTCTCGATTTGCGACGCACGTGGATTCTACTCAATGCGAAGCCGGCCGTGGCTGAGGCGGTCCCGGCTCAAATTAAACCTAACTTGACTCCCGCCCAATCTGAAAATATCGAAGGCACGGTCACTCGTTTTGAGCTTAAAATGGATCCCGAATTTAAACCCATAGAACTCGACTCCGCACAAAATGATGATGCTGTAACCGCAACGGCACCGCCCACCTCAAATCCTGAAGCTCAAGCCGTTAAGGAAAGTGAGACCCCGAGTGGATTCACTATTGACATTAACATTACAAATTCTGGAGTCGCTCCAAGTTTTAATTTTGCCCCGCCAAAAAATGAGACAAACATTATAACAGAAACGCCGGTTGATGTGCTTTCAAGTGAAATCAAATTTGATTTAGACACACCTCCCTTAGTTGTAGCTGCTGCCTTAACTGAGCCAGTTGTTTTGTCGCCACCGCCACCGCCGCCGCCGCCGCCGCCAAAAACCAGAACATCAACTGTGCCGCTACCAAAGGCAGAATTACTAAAAAAACAAGTAGCTTCGCCACTTGTGCAGGCCAATCCCGCGGGGTCGCCAACTCAAAATAAGCCAATTGGACCGCCGCCAAGAGGAATCCTCAGTGCTGTGGCAACACCCTTTAAAGTAAATACACCAAATCCGGTTACCGCAGAAACTTCTCAAATTCCTAAAGCAACCAGTGGAAAATTGGCCTTGAAACGCAGCGTTGAGTCAGCAAAATCAAGTTTTGATGAATGCTCCAGTTACGAAGATATTTCGGATTTGATGTTCACCAAAATGCGTTCACTTTTTGAAATGTCGATGTTGCTTCGCTGCGATGAAAATGGTCTAACTCCCATTCATTGGACGGGAGCCTTCAAAGGCGTGGATGAACAAAAAGCTTCAACCATCGTCCTCCAACAGCCTTCGATATTTAGAGTCGTTTATTCTTCAGGCAAGCCCTATCATGGTTATGTCGTTGCAAATGCTACAAACTCAAAATTCTTTGCCGAATGGAACGCTAACGAAATCCCAAAACACGTCACTATATTTCCAGTTTTTGTTGAGAAGACTTTTGTTGCTATGTGGTTTGGCGCCACCAATAAAGCAATTGACCTAAAAGTCTCGATGGCCGATATGGACTCTTACACCGATGCGAGCGTTGCTGCTCTTCACAAAGCCCTTAAATTAGCAGCGTAAAATTGTAACAATTGTTTTTGCACCGGCCCTTAGGGCTCTAATCAAAAGAAATGCTTCGCGCCGACTCACTAATCGTCGCAAATTTTAAAAGCTTTTTATCCCAAGAAAATGGCAGGCGCGAAATATCGATCTTATTTGACCATTCAATTATTATCATTGAATTTTCATTTTCAAAAAGCTCCCAAAATCCGACAGATTGTAAATCATCTTCTGAAGTGAGTCGATAAAGGTCTATATGCTCGATTGAAAGCTTTGCGGCCTGGTAAGAGTTGTGAATGGCAAATGATGGCGATGTGGCGAGATCTCCATTAACTAAATTTACTAATTGCTTAACAAATTCGGTCTTGCCACTGCCCATTTCACCTTCAAGCAGTAAAATTCGTTTGCGCTGTACAAAACTCTGAAGATTTTTTTTAACAAATTCTTGAAGTTCTAAAATAGAATTAACCTGAACTTGGTGAGCCGATTTCATCAGGCCAGAGCTCCACTCATCAGGCGCGACATCAAACCCGGCAGCTGATCACGAATGTCACTGGCCAAAAGCGATCGCTTATCTCCACCAAGTTTAATCCATTCATCGGCCAAACGCCCATGCAAATAGGCTGCTGTCGCAGTCGCCTGCACAACTGGAATACTTTGCGCGAGTAGCCCCGTAATCATTCCGGTCAGGACATCCCCAGTACCAGCTTTTGCCAAAGCTGAATTTCCAGAAAGGATAATTAAAGAACGTCTATCATCAGCAAGGATGCTGCGAAAACCTTTTAATAAAACATGGCAGCCCACCAATCGGGCGGCATTTTCAGCGGCCTCAATTCGATTTTGCTCAATTTTATCAGAACGAATACCCAAAACTCGGGATAACTCGCCTGCATGCGGAGTCATTACCCAGTTTTTAGGAAGTGGAAACAATTTGTAGTTCACGCAGGTTGTAATAGCATCTGCATCAACAACGACATTTTGAAAATTTCTTTTTTTAAGCAATTCAATAAGCTTTGCAGTTTTTTCAGAAACTCCCAATCCGGGACCAATGCCAATGGCGGTTATTTTTTCATTTTCAAGAATGCGCTCGTCGAAGCGTGGTAAAATCAAAGTTTCTGGACTTTCATTGACGACTTTGGAGGCATCATCAAAACTTGCGAGAGTTACATATCCCGCACCAATGCGAAAGGCACTTGTCGAACTTAAAATTGCCGAGCCCCAAAATCCTTCACGACCTGCAAGAATTAATGCATGACCATAATCTGATTTATTACCAAGATCTGATCTACCAGGAAGATAGCGCTTGGCAATTTTATCAGTAAAACCGAAACGCGTGGTTGCTATTTTTCGCAGTAATTCATATGGAAATCCAATTGGCAGTATTCGCAAGCGTCCGACATGAGATGGCCCCTCAGAAATAAAAAATCCCGGCTTGGCGAGCCCAAAGCTCAAAGTCATCGACGCTTTAACCGCTACGCCGAGGACCATGCCGCTGTCACAATCCAAACCAGATGGGGTATCTAAGCTCACCACTGGAACTTTCACTTGATTCATCAACTGAATCGCTTGCGCAAATTCTTCAGTAACATTTTGATTCAATCCAATTCCGAATAGTGCATCGATCACTAAGCTTGAACTCTTTATTTTTTCAAGTGCTTTGGAGTCATCAAACACATCAGTTAGGTTTATCCCTTGAAGCTGAAGCCTTATCAGTTGCTCTTGAAATAACGGCGTCTGATTCTTCTTCGGAGAGAGCAAAAATACTGCCAGGTCACGATAACCAGCAGAATGCAAATGTCTCGCGATGACTAATCCGTCGCCACCATTATTGCCTGGTCCACAGACGATAGATATTCGGCCCCGATTAATTTCAGGAAAAAATGCTTGTTCAATTTCTCGTGCGGCGCTGACCCCAGCGGCCTCCATCAATACTTCTGACGGCAGATGAAATTCTTTCTGCGAAAGCTCATCAATTTTTTTACTTTGTTCGCGACTAGCTAGTCTCATGAACGGCCCTCAGGAAAGTTTCTTTTCAAGAAAGGTCGCCATTTCTTCGGCGAATCGGCCTATCTTGTTACGATCAGGCCCTTCAACTAGAACGCGAATTAAAGGCTCCGTCCCAGAGAATCTGACGAAGATGCGACCCTCGCCATCCAGCTGTTTTACAATGCTTTTGTAAAGCTCATTATAGCCAGGGATTTGGTTTAAATCTTCTCTCCGCTGAACTCGCGTATTTACCAAAACCTGCGGAACATCTTCCATCTCCTCATTGAGCTCGGATAATTTCTTTCCGGTCCGCTTCATAACCGCCAAGATATTAAGCGCCGCAATACAACCATCACCGGTGGTTGAGTAATCCATGAAAATAATATGGCCAGATTGCTCCCCACCCAGAACATATTCACTTTTACGCATTTCATCGACAACAAATTTATCGCCGACATCAGTTCGCAAAACTTTGACGCCAATTTTTTTCATTAACTTATCTAATCCAAAATTACTCATTTGGGTCGCTACAATCGTATTGTGCTTTAAGGCATTTCTCGACATAAGATCTTTTGCACAAATAGCCAGAATGTGATCGCCGTTCACAATGTGGCCTTTTTCATCAACCAAAACCACACGGTCAGCATCGCCATCAAGACTAATCCCTATATCGGCTCGGTACTGGACAACTGACTCACTGACCTTTAGTGGATACAGGGCGCCCGACTTGTCATTGATGTTAAACCCATTGGGTTGATTTCCAAGTACGATGGTTTCTGCACCTAACTCACCGAAAATTGCCGGAGCAACTTTATAGGCCGCTCCATTTGCACAATCAAGGACGATGCGAATCCCATCAAGAGTATATTCTAAAGGAAAGGCATTTTTCGCATACACCACATATCGACCATCAGAGTCGTCAATTCTTTTACTTCGACCAATCTCTGAGGACTTTGGCAAGAGCTCGTTGAGATCCACTTCTAATACAAGGCGCTCGATTTCAAGTTCCATCGATTCAGAAATTTTATATCCGTCAGGGCCAAAAACTTTTATACCATTATCCATATAAGGATTATGTGAAGCCGAAATAACGACCCCTGCATCAGCACGCATATTTCTGGTTAAAAAACCTATCCCAGGAGTGGGCAGCGGTCCGACTAGTTGCACATGCACACCCATTGAGTTTAAGCCGCTTGTGAGTGCCTGCTCTACCATATAACCAGAAAGCCGCGTATCCTTACCAATGACTACTTTAGGCACCTTATTTTGCAGGGGAGCCTGGCGCAAAAGATATCCCATTGCCTGGCCTATTTTTAATATAATCTCAGGAGTCATCGGAAATTGATTGGCAGTCCCTCTGACACCATCTGTGCCGAACAGTCGCGTTTTTGATTTTCCAACTTTTCTCGTGGTGCTACTCATTATTGATCCTTCAAATCCACATTTGGATTTGCACGAACTAAAGAAACGTTCATTATATCAGGCGTAACCGATACAACCTTTACGCCAAATGGCACTTCAATGTTTTTAGCGGTAATAACGACTCGATTGCTTCCCGTATGCGCGCGCGCTAAATCTAGTGTGATAGTCCCTGGATTCTGTGCAAATTTTTTAATTGCAATGCGAGGGCCGCTGACTTTTACACTCACTCTTCGGTCAATACTCTCGGCGATGATTAAATTTTTCGGCAAAAGAAAATCGACATCGATATCCTTCGAAAGCATGAAATCCCTGCGCCCCAAAATGGTCACCCATAATATAAGAGTCACAAATAAAGCGACAAGTTTATAACTTCCATTTTCAAAAACTAGGTCTTGCCAAAAAGGCGGTAGTTTTGGAACCCTTGGCATTTTCATCATTGGCGTTTTCAAATTCTCTAATTTACTCATACGGCCTCGGCATGAGAAACACGCATTTTTAGGCCAAAAGTTTTATAGAGAGATTTGCGAAGCTCAATTTGATCATTAACAATCTTAATTTGCCCCATTTCAGCAATGCCAATCTGTTTCGTTTCCTCGCTCACAACAATGACCAAGGCATCGGTCTCCTCAGTAAGACCCAAAGCGGCTCGGTGCCGGGTTCCAAAGTTTTTGTCAACTTGAGGATTCTTCGAAAGCGGCAAGAAACAGCCAGCGGCAAAAATTCGTCCCGAGCGAATAATGACCGCACCATCATGCAGTGGACTTTGTGCCAAAAATACCGAGTTTATTACTTCCGAACTAACTGCACTGTCGAGTTCAGTACCTAACTCAACAAAATATTCGAGATTAATTTCTCGCTCAATAACAATCAAAGCTCCACTCCCGCGAAGTGCAATTTGTGAAGCCGCCTTAGAAATCTCTTCGATCATTTGCGTTTCATGAGCCTGGCTCACTCCGGTCAAAAAAGGATTACTGCCGATATGTGCCAACGCGCGCCGAATCTCACCCTGAAATAAAATCACCACAATGAGAAATAAATTATTGAAAAACTTCTCCAAAATCCAATTAAAAGTATACAGTTCGAACCAAATACTAACCAAGTAGGCGATGGCTAAGATACCCAAACCCGAGAGCATTTGAACGGTTCCGGTGTGCCGAATTAGAATTAGAACTCGATAAACAACCACCCAGACGAGAAACATATCAACGAAATCACGCAGCCGAAGCTGCGTGAAAATGAAACCTAAATTTTCAAGGAGGTTTTGTACTATCACGCGGTCACGGGACCAGGATTTCCCACTGGGTCACTACCCGTCGTTTTCTTCTCTTCGTCTAATTTTAGTTCTTTGCGGCCCTGAGCCTGTTCTTTTTGGTTTTCACGCTCTTTAATAACTCGCTCCTTGCGAATCTCATCAAGAGAACCACCACGACAAATGAGATCCACTTCGTTGCCGTCAATGGTTTCATGCTCGAGAAGTGCCTGCGCAATTTTATGAAGAGTCTCGATATTTTCTTTTAAGATCTTTTTCGCATGTTCTGCACCTTCACTTACAAAGCGATGCACTTCATGATCGATTTCTTCAGCTTTTGCCTCTGAATACTCACGAGATTTTCCGGCATTCATTCCCATAAAAACAGGGCCTTCGCTTTTTTCATAAGCCAGAGGTCCCAATTTTTCGCTCATGCCCCACTCGCACACCATTCTCCTGGCAATATCAGTGGCGCGCTCAATATCGTTACCAGCGCCAGTTGTAAAATCGTTGAAGATGATTTCTTCAGCTGCTCGTCCGCCAAACAAGAAAACAATCATATTGATAGCTTTTGATTTCGAAAGACTGTGAGACTCTTTGTCTGGTAGAATTTGCGTAAGCCCAAGTGCCATGCCTCGAGGAATAATTGTGACCTTATGAATAGGATCAGTCCCGGGTAACATTTTTCCGACAAGGGTGTGACCTGCTTCATGATAGGCCGTGATTTTTTTGTCTTCTTCACTAATGACCATCGACTTTCGCTCAGAGCCCATCATAACTTTATCTTTTGCAGTTTCAAAATCTGATTGCGTAATTCGGGTTTTATCCGTGCGAGCCGCATTTAGCGCCGCTTCATTCACTAAATTTCCCAGATCAGCACCTGAAAACCCGGGCGTGCCACGCGCAATTTTATCTAGATCAACAGTTGTCGCCAGTGGAGTTTTGCGGACATGCACATCGAGAATCTTTCTTCGGCCAACTACATCTGGCTTATTTACCACGACTCTTCGATCAAAGCGACCTGGACGGAGTAATGCTGGATCAAGCACATCCGGACGGTTGGTTGCCGCAATCAAGATCACGCCTTCATTGGATTCAAATCCATCCATTTCAACCAGTAACTGATTGAGGGTTTGTTCGCGTTCATCGTGACCGCCGCCCATGCCTGCACCACGGTGCCTGCCGACGGCATCAATTTCATCAATAAAAATCAGACAAGGTGCATTTCGCTTTCCTTGCTCAAATAAATCACGAACTCGACTGGCCCCTACGCCAACAAACATTTCAACGAAATCACTTCCAGAAATGGTAAAAAATGGTACGCCCGCCTCACCAGCAACTGCACGCGCCAGCAATGTCTTACCAGTCCCCGGAGGACCGACGAGCAATACACCTTTGGGAATACGACCGCCCAGTTTCGTGAACTTCTTCGGATCTTTTAGAAAATGTACAATCTCCTCGAGTTCCTCTTTAGCTTCTTCAACACCTGCAACATCATTAAAGCTCATACGATTTTTATTTTCGGTCAACAGCTTCGCCCGCGACTTTCCGAAACTCATAGCTTTGCCGCCGCCGGCTTGAATTTGCTTCATTAGAAAAATGAACATTCCAACGATTAATAGTATTGGCAAATAATTTAGCAAGAAGGTCTGAATCGAATTTGAGTCAGCCCCTTCGTAATTCGGTACCATATGGCTACCATTCTTCTCGCCGACTTCACGAACCAATTTAAAACCCTCGGCATCTGTATTTCCGTTGATACTAAAAAAGCGACTCCCTTTGAATTCGGGAACAAATGCCTCTTTCACTTCACCGCTAATTTCTTTTGCGTCGGTACGAAAAGTGACTGATTTTATTTTATTTTCTTCTAAAGCCTGAACAAATTTTTGATAGTTAAAGTCTTCAATTGTGCTTTGTCGGCGATGTTGAAACATTTGATAGAACACTAGGCCGGCAACAATTAGTACGGCCCACAAGGCGAGTGTTTTCTGGGTGGACTTCATTATGACTCCTTCATAGCAAAGAATGACTTACAGAATAGCATGTTTAATCGGCCCAGAAAAGGAATCAGAGAAGAACTTCAAAAAAAGAAATTCATGAAGTTCATCAAGCGCCCCTTTTTTCAGTCGTGGGTCTAGAACTAGCCTAGCTTTTTCGACCAATCTTTAAACAATTTAAGCGAAGTCCAAGGTCGTGCTTCAAAAAAATTGTGCAGGCCAAAGCTAACTAGCTGCATCCTTAGCCAGAGGTCAAACCAGACTCTGGCCAGTTCGCAACTCAATTTACCTCTCGAGCCTGAATCTGCCTCGCGTTAACTGTCCATTCTAATCCCGCTACAATAAAGGTGAGTTGCTTTTGAGGGCTGTCAAGACGCTTACAGATTTCTTGAACCATATTTGATGAGTAGTTTTTCTTTGCAAATTGCGCCAAATAGTCAGCTATGATTTGTGCACGTCCACCTTTTGAAAGGATTTTAAATTTTTCTCGATTTATCACTGCCTGGTTTGCTGGCAGCTCATGCGATGTAGGCGTAGCTTGAACTCGCTGATTCGAAAGCAACTCAATTGAGCGCGCGAAGGCTTGAACTGATCCGGGACGCTTTCTTTCTAAATCTGGCAGCCAATCTCTTCTTATCCAATTTCTCAAATAGCCTGAGTCGAGATTGCTGGGATCAGTTAAAAAGTGAACCTGATACTGATCAGCATAGGCCAGTATTTCTCTGGGCCAGAGCTTCAAGATCGGACGAATTTTCGTTTGCGCTATAGCTGACATCGCCCTTAATCCCCTTGGTCCAGTACCCCTCATAAAGCGTATTAGTCGTGTTTCAAATAAATCCTGGGCATGATGTGCATATGCAATAAGATCAAAGTTA
>JAYVXS010000206.1:0-36755 GCA_043784965.1 Bdellovibrionales bacterium | reverse complement strand
TTGCGACAACCTGCCTTGAGGTTGCCTCACTCAAAGGTCTCTCAAGCGCCAGTCCAGTCTGCGAATCAGCGATTTCACGACGAAACTGATGAAATATCCGGGCTAAATACTATTATACGGCTCGATTTAGCACGAATCTATTGGGTTCCAAACCTGGGACGCGCCACCAATGTCCACACCTCAAATTGGGCTGGGCACTCTAAAGCGTTAAAAGCGGCCTGGGCCGTTCCGCCAGAGGTAATTGTATCATCTACGAAAACCACTCGTTTGCTCTGATAGGGCTCGACTGGATAGGACTCTTTCAGCACATATTCTCTTTTGTGACGTCGCGCCCGCGAGAGGCTTTTCTGTTTCTCGGCTCTTTTTTCTTCAGCTAAGCAGAGGTGCAGCTCTGCACCAATTTGATTGACTAACGCCTTAGCCCAGAAAAATGCGTGATCGCCGTTTTTTTCTTGGGGCGGAGTCACAATGATTTCTGCAGAATTCAAGGAAGTTTGATTTCTTAAAAAAAGAAATTTACTAGCAAGATGAATCCATGGGTCACAAATTTGCCCACCCTTTAAGGCGTAAATTAGTGGGCGAATTAAGTGATCATATTCATCATGCCAAGTGAAGAGCGAGTAAACTTTGAAAGGATAATTGCTTTGGCAAAGCTCGTTTTGGCTGTTTTGAAAATCAAAAATCCTAAGCCAGCAGTCTTCGCAGTAGATGCGAATTGGCCCACGAAAACTTCGGCATCTCGCACATACACTTATCCACTCTCGCATTTTAAATTGATTAAGACATCTCATATGAAACTTCAGCTGCATAGACTGGGCCCAAGACGGCCTGTGATTATCTGGATTTTACTTTTTTTAAACGTCCGACAATCACATCTGAGGCGAATCGTTGTGGTAGGGCAGATTCTTCCAAATGCTTATCCCTCGATAAACCTGCTCAAGAATCACCAACTGGGCTAGGTGATGATTAAACGTCAATTCAGAAAGACTTAATTGATAGTTGGATCTTTTCTTGAGTTCTTCATTTGCACCAAAAGCGCCGCCAATAACAAAGACGATGCGCGACTTTTGGCTCTCACACCATTTTACGAATTGTTCTGAAAATTTCTTCGAACTGAGGCTCTTTCCCCGTTCATCACAGAGCACAACAAAGTCTTGTGGCTGAATTTGTTCTAATATAGCTCGACACTCTTGTTGCAATTTAAGTTCGGCTGAGTCGCGGGCAATTTGTGATGGTTTAAGCCGCAAAATATCAGTCTTGAAAAAATAGTCTATTTTCTTTTGATAACTCTCACCGCGCTCAATTAGCCAACTCTCTTTGTGCCCGCCGACAAATATAAAGGCGAGCTTCACTTCTTTGGGCTGGCCGGAACATTTTCAACAAGAGTCAGCGGTACGGCTAGTCGCCACAACTCCTCAAGTTGATATTCCTGTCGAACAAAGTCATAAAACAAATGAATGATGAGTATTCCGTAATCCAAAACAATCCATCGACCTTCATTCAATCCCTCAACCGCCTGCGGCCGTACATTGAATTCTTCTTTTACCGCCATCATTAAATTCTCGGCCAATGAGCTAGCATGTCTAGTGCTAGTTCCCGAAGCAATTAAAGTAAAGTCGGTCGGCGCCTCAAGACTCTTCAAATTATAACCCTTAAGTGCAATGGCCTTTCGTGAAAATAAAACATCGGCGCAAAAGTGGGTGAACTTTTCGTAATCGCCAATCTTCTCCTTAAGTGGAGCAAAGAGTTTTTTCGCGCGAATAAATTCTTCAACCTTAATGGGAATTAGTTTGTCAACATTCCTACCAGATCGGAGTTTTTTGCGAATCTCACTTGCCGATACCGATGAGTTTTTAATTTGCAAAAACTCGATCGTACGATCGGTTGAAAGATGGACAAACTGACGATCCATTTCTTGAACTAATTTTTGCAATCCTGAAGGCAAATCCTCTTTAGAGAACGGCAGCTGAAATCCTGGGCGTGAAATAATAATGAGATTCGAAAGCTTTAATATCTTTTCGAATTCCTTCCACTTATCAAAATTCTCAAATTGATCAATCCCCATGATCAAAAAAAGTTTTTCTGGCGAAACTTGTTTACTGTAGTTTTCTATAGTTTCAATACTGTAACTGTTGCCGCCACGATTTAGTTCTTGCTCATCAATTTCAACGAATTCAAAGTCGGTAAGGCCCAGTTTAACCATATCAAGTCGTTCACTTGAGCTCGGTCCATCTACGACATCTTTAATCGGGTTTTGCGCTGCCGGCAGCACAACCAATCGATCAAAATCGAGTGCCTTCTGTACCGACTGAATAACATTTATGTGGCCAACATGAAGTGGACTAAAGCTCCCGCCAAAAAGGGCAACTCTTTCATCTGAATCAAATTTTGTTTTCAAAAACTTTTCTCCCTAACTCAAAAAGTAGATCCTGGACCCCTTGGCCACTAACCGCTGAAATAAAACGAACTTGCACTTTTTCTCTTTCAAATCGACCAGCTAATTCTCTCTTTTGTTCTTCTGAAATCGTGTCGATCTTATTGCAAACGACAAGCTGTTCACGTTCGCTTAAGGGTCTAAAACCCTCAAGCTCGATTTTCCGTTTATCGTACTCGGCTAATTCATGATTAATGTCTTTATAATCTTGGACTGCATCACGGCCTGAAACGCCACTTACGTCGATCAAATGAATAAAATAGTTTGTTCTTTCGATGTGTCTTAAAAATTGCGTACCGAGACCTACTCCAAGATGGGCGCCCGGCACCAAACCCGGAATATCCGCTACCACCATGGTGCGATCCTGATCCACACGTACAACACCCAAATTCGGACTCAATGTGGTGAACGGATAGTCTGCGATCTTTGGGCGCGCAGCTGAAATACGTGAAATTAAAGTCGACTTACCCGCATTTGGGTAACCGATCACGCCTACATCTGCGATGAGTTTCAATTCCAATACGATATCCATAGAATGGCCGTCTTCACCAGGCTGAGCATGTTCGGGCGCCTGATTTGTACTTGTTCTAAAAAAATGATTTCCTTTGCCGCCCCGGCCACCTTTTAAGAAAAGACTTTCGCCGGCCTCATTTAAATCAAAAATTATGTTGTGTTGGTGATCTCTTACAACTGTCCCGGGTGGAACTTGCAAAATCAAATCTTCGCCGTCTTTGCCGGTCATTAATTTGTGCTCACCCGAAAGACCATCTTGCGCTGAAAACTTCTTTTTATATCTAAAATCAAGAAGTGTATTGAGCTGTGGATTTACTTTTAAAATGACGTGCCCGCCGCGACCCCCATCGCCACCATCCGGTCCCCCGCGCGGTGTTCCTGAGGCGCGAAGAAAACTGACGCTTCCGGGGCCACCCTTTCCCGAATTTACTGTGATACTTACTTCGTCTACAAATTTCATGAAAAATCCTCGGATACGTTTGGCAAGTTCAGCCTGTCAGGGTTTACGAATGTGATTCACTACGTGGCTGATTACGCAATCAATAACTATGCGACTAATATCTATGCGACTAATATCTATGCGAATATCGAGGTGAGGCTTCTCTTTTTCTTAAAGGAATCATTGATGATGCCACGAGGTCGATAGCCAAGTTAAAGGCCAAAGACCCTGGGATTTAAACGCTCAAATGAGCTTTAGGCCGCTGCCGTAGCCAAAGCTGGATAAACGCTAATTTTAGTTTTCAATTTAGTAACTCGCTCAAACTTTACTCGGCCAATAACTACTGAATAGATTGTAAAATCACGACCCATTCGAACATTATTGCCTAAATGAAATTTAGTTCCTCGTTGACGAACTATGATTGTTCCGGGCTTTACGAGTTCGCCGCCAAAGCGTTTAACTCCAAGTCTTCGACCAGCACTATCACGTCCGTTGCGGGAACTTCCCGCCGCCTTTTTACTTGCCATTGTTTACTCCGTTTACTCTAAAACCTAAGTTTTCTTCGTAGTTTTTTTAGCTACTTTTTTAGCTATTTTTTTTACATTTTTCGCTTTAGCTGAATTCGTCTTTTTACCAGAAGCACTTTTCTTCGCTACTTTTTTGACCGCTTGTTTTGGCGCCGCCGCAGCTGCTTTTTTTGCTGACTTTGGATTGCCGGCCGCCTTCGCTTTCGCCGCCATCATAGCCATTCTCTCTTGTTTTTTCGCTGGATCAAAAACAATAGCTACTTTGTCTGTCTCAATCTTTTTACCTTCTGGAGAAGTGATTGAAGTTATATAAAGTTCCGTAAAAAGTTGTCTGTGTCCTTGCATTCTACGATAGCCCTGTCGTCTTTTCTTTTTAAAAACGATGATTTTTGGAGCCTTGGCTTGTTGTGTAACAACAACGCTCACTTTTGCATTTTGCACGAGTGGCGCGCCAATAAAACTTTTTTCTCCGCCAACAAACAAAACCTCTGTAATATCAAATTTGTCGCCAAGATTTTTTTGTAATTTTTCAACACGAACTGTATCGCCTGGTTGAACCTTGTATTGTTTGCCGCCCGTGCGGATAATTGCGTACATTGAAGCCTCCAAAAATTAGTCATGCGCTCATAAAAATTTATGCGCGACCCATGTGAGCTGATCTAAGTGCCACGCCGCAACGTTAATTGTCAATGAATTCGAGCAGCTTTTGTTGGTTTTCTTAGGGATGAACCTAAAACCAGAATTTAACGCCTACCGAAAAATTAAGGGTATTAAAGCTCTTCAGTGCCACATTAGCGCCGCTCAGTGTAGTTGAAGAGCTGCCAATCATAATATATGAGAATTCTCCGCCTACTGAAAACATATCACCCAACATTTTATCGTAACCTGCTAATACGCCGTAATGAGTGGGGGAGGTATCCACTGTAGTGACTTGAAGCTTTGAAACTCCGACCATGCCTCCGAAATAGACGCCACGAGCATCTCCTTCAAAATGGTAGGTTCCTTTGATGCCGTATAGTTGAAAGGTGACGTCTCCACCACTTTCAGTCTTGTTCGAAGTTAAATAATAGCCGCCAAGACCCCACTCGCTTCCGAGTTTTGCAGTGCCTTGAAGACCTAACAGTGATCTTGATGTCGTGCCCGTATAGTCTGGGACAGCTAAACCGTAGCTCACCCCGACGTTGCCAGCATGATCTTCAGCCGATTCGGCCGGTAAAAGATTTACAATTTGAGTTAACACCGCCACCGCGAGCAACAATGTAATTTTTTTCATATTTAAGACCCCTTTTAAATTAACTATCTATGGATCATGCCCAGTGGCCGGGAGCTTGCCAAGTGTTTTCAGTCACCTTATTTAAAGTCACCTTTTTTGCGAGCAGCTTAGAGCGTTATTAGCTCATATTGTTCGAGGTGATAGCTTGGTTCAAGTTTTAAGACTACAGAACGTGCAATCTTTTTTTCAACGTAGTCAAGCATCTCAGATTCCTCTTCGTAAATCCAATCACCTACTTCAGGATGACAGTGAACTACCGTCGTTGAATTGGGTGAGTCTTTTTTTCCCTCTCTCTCGAGGTCTCTAAAAATTTCATGCGCAACGGTGGCCTTTTGTTTTATATAGCCGCGCCCTTCACAATAGCTACAGGGCTCACAAAGCGTCTTCACTAAACTCGGACGATTGCGCTTTCGAGTCATTTCAATCAAGCCCAAGCTTGACATCGCCAGAACTGAAGTGCGGGCCCTGTCTTTTGCAAGCTCTTCTTTTAAGGCCTCCAAAACTTTGTCTCGATGGTTTTCTTTTTCCATATCAATGAAATCAATAATAATGATGCCACCACAATTGCGGATGCGAATACTGTGGGCGATCTCTCGGACTGCCTCAAGATTAGTTTTAAGAATGGTTTCTTCAAGATCTTTTTTGCCTACATAGCGGCCGGTATTGACGTCAATCACCACCAAGGCTTCCGCTTCATCTATTACAATATATCCGCCTGATTTTAGCCAAATTTTACGCTCCATTGAGCGCGAAATTTCAAGGTCTATCTCATATTGATCAAAGAGCGGCTTTGCATCATTGTACTGTTGAACCCGATCTTTAAATGCCGGCATAAATTGGTTGGTAAATCCCAATACTTTTTTATAGGCCTCTTCGTCATCGATGATCACCCGGCTAACCTCTTCGCTTAAAAGATCACGAAGCGCCCTAAGCTCCACATTTAGTTCAGAATGAACTAGGCCCGTCTGCTTTTTCTTATCAAAGGACCGAGAGATATCCTGCCAAAGGCGCTGCAAATAATCTAAATCGTTTTTTAAACTGGCTTCAGTGGCGCCCTCTCCAGCAGTACGTACAATAACGCCACCAGGAGCTTTTACGCTCTCAATTATTTGTTTAAGGCGATCACGCTCTGCCAGGTCTTCAATTCTGCGTGAAATTCCAAAGTGGTTGAGGGTCGGCATATAAACTAAATTTCTGCCTGGAAGTGAGATATGTGTCGTAATTCGAGCACCTTTTGAGCCCAAGGGATCCTTGGCCACCTGCACCATAATATACTGGCCTTCAGTTAGGAGCTCCTGTATTTTTGGCTTGTTCGGTACGGCCACTGCCTTTTGCTCAGAAATTTCTTCGATTCTAGGGGTATTACTATTTGAGTCCTGATGACTTTCAAAAAAATCATGGGAATCGGCCTCCATATCTCCTCGAACATCGCCAACATAAAGAAAACCAGCGCGATCTAAGCTTATGTCAACAAAGGCAGCTTGCATGCCCGGCAAAACTCGAATCACCTTGCCGCGGTGAATTGAACCGACCAAAGTCGGAGAGGTTTTTCGGTCGATTTTGAGATCTGTCAATTGGCCATTTTCGATATAGGCGACTCTGGTCTCGACTGGACGTACATTAATTAAAATTTCTGCAGACATATTTTACCTCAAATTTTCTTCAAGGTAGACCGATAACATCTCGGGGGCAATGAGGTATGGCAAAAATCGACGAACTTTTTTCTATCATGCTTGATCAAGGTGCCTCAGATTTGCATTTAGCTGCGGGCGCTTCTCCGAGCTTGCGATTAAATGGCGAGATGGTGCCTCTTGATTCACCCATCCTCACAAATGAAGAAGTTCAATTTTTAGTTTTTGAAATTTTAAATGACAAATACAAGAATTCTTTCGTCGACAATTGGGAGCTTGATTGCAGTTACACCCTCCCTGGAAAAGCTCGCTTTCGCTGTAATGTTTTTATGCAGCGAAAGGGCCTTGGGGCCGTATTTCGCGTCATTCCTGAAAAAATTAAAACGATGCAAGAATTGCATCTCCCCTCGGCTGTTGGTGACCTGATCAATTGTACAAAGGGGCTTATTTGTGTAACCGGGCCCACTGGCTCAGGAAAGTCGACAACTCTAGCGGCGATGATTAATCACATCAATCAGACCGAACGCTGTCATATCCTGACCATTGAAGACCCAATTGAATTCGTCCATCCAAATATAAAGAGCTTGGTTAACCAGCGCGAAGTTCACGGTCATACCAAGTCATTCGGTAACGCCCTTAGAGCCGCATTAAGAGAAGATCCGGATATTATTCTCGTGGGTGAGATGCGCGACCTCGAAACAATTCAGCTCGCATTGACTGCTGCTGAAACTGGACATTTAGTTTTCGGAACTCTTCACACCAACAATGCTCATAAAACAATTGATCGAATCATCGATGTATTCCCTCAAGAACAACAGGCGCAGATTCGGGTTATGCTCTCTGAAAGTTTACGCGGAGTCGTTGCTCAGGCGCTGCTTCCCCGAGAGGACAAACCCGGCCGAGTTGCGGCGATTGAGGTTATGGTGAATACCAAAGCCATTGCCAATCTCATTCGTGACGGCAAAACCTTTCAAATTCCGTCTACCATGCAAACTGGCCGCGGTGAAGGCATGATCACTCAAGACAATGCTATTGATGATCTTATTAAAAAGGGTTGGATATCAAGAAAAGTCGGCTATGAGTTCTTAGGAAAACCAATGCCGCTTTCTACTGAAGGTACGCCACCAAGTGCGGGCTCTCTAACGCCCCCACAAAATTCACTGAATCCACCCAATCCAGTCTCAAAGGCGACCTTTCGTGGAATCATGAATTCAATTAAAAAAACTGGAACTTAAAAATCGAATTGATAATTGAAATGCAATGGCGTCGGCACCTCAAGGGCCGCCGTGAGTTGCGAGGCCCTTTGTGATGACTCGTCTGGTCTAAACTGAGTTCCGTAAAACTCTGCCGGATTTGTTGCCGCTCTAAAAGTTACCAGAACTGTGCCGGTGATTACCCCAAGTGCAAAGCCTACAGCAATATTTGAAAGATTGTCCTGCGGCCTGCCATAAAAACTTAAAGTACTGAGCCCAAGAACTGCACCACCAAGGCCGGCAAAAATAATAGTCGCAAGTTGCTTACGCGGACCATTAGCCTTGGTCTTTTCTTCGCTTTGTCCAGCTGGCGGAGTCGGTCCCTGAGCGAAACTCGTTGCGCCAACAAAAAAACTGAGTGCAAGGCTCAAAAAAATCTTGCCTACGGAATGCGCCATATACTCTCCCCATCTTCAATTAAAATAAAATCCGCCTCATTTTGAAGCCTGATTCCCGATGTAATCTTGACTTCAAGTTTATCTACTCTTGCATGTATTGGACCTTTTCGTAAAATCTTTTCGAATTTTTCAAGATTTTGCTCTTCACCAATGGCCAAAATCTCAACTCGGCCATCGCTTAAATTTCTTGTCCAGCCAAACAAACCAAGCTTTATAGCTTCTCGCCGCGAAAAGGCGCGAAAGCCAACGCCTTGAACTTTACCAAAAATCAAATAGTGACAGCCTTGCATAATTCGATAATTCTAGGCTCTGTCCGGCAAAATTTTTGGAACTGCTTTTTTTAAAAAATGCGGGCGCTAACAGGGACAGGCCCTATAAAACTAGGCTATCTCAGCGAAGTGCGCTGAAGCAATTCATTTTTTGGGAATGCCGTTTGGAATATGGATATTATGCGTGATAAAAAGATCTACGCCTTAAAAGCTAAAGAAATTTTGGATGATCCCAAAAAACTTGCGGCTTATATTGATCACACCTTGCTAAAACCTGACGCGCAAACCAGCGAAATTGAAAAGCTTTGTGCTGAGGCCATCCTCTATTCATTCAAAGCTGTCTGTGTGAATCCAAGTCGAATTGCACTTGCCGCTGCACGACTGAAAAATTCAAAAGTTCTAATTGCTGCTGTTGTCGGCTTTCCGCTTGGAGCCAATTTAAGTGAAATCAAAGGGCGCGAGGCCGAACTTGCAATCGCCGCAGGAGCATCTGAAATCGATATGGTAATTAATATTGGCTGGTTAAAAGAAAAGCTTTTTGTTGACGTTGCAAATGACATTCGCAAGGTGGTCGTGGCCTGCGGTTCAAAAGAAAACGTCAAAGTTATTTTAGAAACCGGACTTTTAAGCCATGAAGAGCTGCGCATAGCCTGCAAGCTTTGTGAGGATAGTGGTGCTCATTTTATAAAAACTTCGACTGGATTTCTCGGCAGGGGTGCCAGCCTTGAAGATGTTCAAATTATGTTTGAAAGTATTTCTGAAAAAATGGAAATTAAAGCGAGCGGTGGTGTGCGCGATTTAAAATTTGCCTGTGAATTAATCGCTGCCGGCGCATCTCGAATCGGCACAAGCTCGGGAATTCAACTCATAAACGCTCAGGCCGTAACACAAACCTATTAACGCGAGCTCGTATTATAAGTGTGCTGATAAAAAAGTTTCTAGCTGTTTAGCAAAACCCTTGGAGTTAAAATGTTTTTTGCTACTGAAATCATTCAAAAGAAAAAGTTGGGACTAACAAATACTCGTGAAGAAATTCAATTTATGGTGAATTCTTTTACTTTAGGCGAACTGCCAGATTATCAAATGGCCGCTTGGCTTATGGCGATTTATTTCAAAAGCCTAAATAATGAAGAAACGTCATTTCTCACGGACGTGATGATGCATTCAGGTAAAATCCTTGATTTTTCGCAGCTCAAAAACTTAGCTGTTGATAAACACTCGACCGGCGGGGTTGGCGACAAAACGACCTTGATTATTGCTGCCGTCGTCGCCGCGGCGGGAGTTGCCGTTCCTTTAGTTGCCGGTCGCGGCCTTGGACATACCGGTGGAACGCTTGATAAACTTGAGTCCATCCCTGGCTTTAATGTAAAAGTTTCGACCGATGATTTTCAAAAGCAAGTGGCTAGAATTGGCACCGCAATTGTTGGCCAGACTGAAGAGTTTTGTCCTGCTGACAAAAAGATATATGCACTCCGAGATGTGACCTCAACTATTGACTCAATGTCGTTAATTTGCGCAAGTATTATGAGTAAAAAATTGGCTCTCGGAGCAGGAGCGATTGTTCTCGATGTTAAATATGGCTCTGGTGCTTTTATGAAATCGCAAGAAGACGCATTTATTCTCGCCGGCATGCTTGCCGACATCGGCAAAAGGGCTGGACGAAAAATGACCGCCTACATTACAAATATGACCCAACCACTCGGGCGTTTTGTCGGCAACTCGCTTGAGGTGGGCGAGTGCCTTGCGGTCTTGTCAGGAGAAAAATTTTTAAATGAAGACCGCTTTGACGACACCCGTAAATTGAGTTTAATTCTTTCTGCTGAAATGATTTATTTAGGCGGTAAAGCTAGAGATCTGGATGCGGCCTATGAAATGGCCGCCAAACTCTTGAAAAATGGCACAGCCCTTTTGAAATTTAAAGAGCTTTGTGCTGCCCAGGGCGGCAACCTAAATGAGCTAAAACAAAGTTCAAAAAATTATGTTGTCCGTTCTCTGAAATCTGGATTTATTGAAGCCTTTGATACAGAGAAACTCGGCATGGCCGCGCTTTCTATGGGTGCTGGCAGGTTAAAAGTGACGGATCCCGTAGATCACAGCGCCGGATTTCAAGTTCACGCAAAAATTTCGGATGCCATTCAAAAAGGTGAAGTTTTGTACACTCTCTATGGCGAAAGTCCCGCCCTATTTGAAAATGCGGAGGCCATGCTATTGGCTGCAACAAATATTTCCTTGCAAAAAAAACAATCTCCCAGTTTGATAGCTGGAAGAATTTAGACGCTTTAGACGGGGCCACGTGAGGCCGCAGGGACACTCTACATGATTCAAGAAAATCTCGAAGCCACAGTCGATTATATTCGTCAGCATTCGAAGCTCAAGCCACAAATGGGTGTCGTCTTGGGCTCAGGACTTGGGGCCTTCGTTAAACATATTAAAATTGAGGCCAGTTTAGCTTACGATGAAATTCCGTCTTTTGCTCCACCAACTGTTGATGGACACAAAGGTAAACTCATTTTGGGTTACTGCAAAGATGTGCCGATAGCTGTTTTGCAAGGTCGTATTCACTACTACGAGGGCCATAAAATGGCGACCGTTGTTTACCCGACTCGTACTCTTGCGATGCTTGGAATCGAAACCTTGCTGCTAACAAATTCTGCTGGCGGGCTTGACCCAAAGATGAGTCCTGGTGATTTTATGTTGATTGACGATCACATCAATTTGATGGGCGACAATCCACTCAAAGGACCTAATGTTGAACATCTTGGTCCACGTTTTCCGGATATGAGTGAACCCTACGATTTAAAGCTAACCAATTCGCTGGAAGAAGTTTTAAAGCGTCTTAAGTTTTCTTATTGGCGCGGAACCTATTGCGGCGTAAGTGGACCCACCTACGAAACTCCCGCAGAGGTTCGCTATCTTCAAATGATCGGCGGTAAAGCTGTTGGTATGAGCACTATCCCTGAGTCAATTGCCGCCAACCACTTGGGCCTGAGGGTTTGCGCTCTTAGCTGCATCACCAACCCAGCCGCCGGAATTACAAAAAATAAATTGTCCCATGCTGAAGTGACTCAGACGGCACACGCGGTTGAGGATAAATTTTGCGAACTCCTGGTCGAATTTATTGGAAGCTATTCTTAGCCCCGACTATTTTCGGTTAAAAAATAATCCAACTTTTTTGCTTTATTCTTGGGCTAAAATCTAGCCCTTCTTTAGGCTGTAATTTTTCCTCAAAGCCGCGTCTACAAAGGCTTTGAAGGATAATCTCAAAATTGGACTAACCCAAAGCTCAAGTTCAGCCGACAATAGTATATGCACAATGGCTCGACCAATGTGCAAGCTTCAAATGGATATTGAAGCCACTCAATTGGAGGACCGACATGGATGTCGTTCGCAAGATTTTCTTCTACCTGTTTTATGTCGGAATAATTGCTGGCTGCAATTCAAATAGTAGTCCCCCTGGACAAAATCAGTTTTCATCCTCGGACAAAGTAAAATGCACCAGCAGCGAAATTAAGAATCGTTTTATCGTAAAATGGAAAAGTGGCAGAATCACTCATGAGTCTGCTCTGGACCGAGAGCATTTTGAAAAAAGTTTCATTGTTGCACACTCCGACAAAATCGAATTTGCTGAACACGATCACTTAATTCAACTTGATGCTCGAGAAAGTATCGCTTCAACAGTCACTGCAATTTCGCAGCTGCCCGTTTCATGGGGCCAACAAATGGTTCAAGCTCCAGCAGCCTGGAGCAGTGGTGCCAATGGAAAAGGTGTAATCGTTGCAGTAATTGATTCGGGCGTAGATTATAATCATCCTCAATTGGTAAATCAGATCGCCTTGAATTCTGGTGAGATGGGTATGGATACCAAGGGCCACGACAAATCAAGCAACGGTATTGACGATGACGGAAATGGTTACGTCGATGACTATCACGGATACAATTTTGCACCAGACGATAGCTCAACTGCCCCTCAGGCTCTTAACAACCCAATGGATACAAATGAGCACGGGACCCACGTTTCAGGAATTATAGCGGCCCAACATAGTGCGGGTCCAGTTCAAGGGATGGCAGAGCAAGCAAAGATTTTGCCTTTACGATTTATTAATGCAAGCGGCGGCGGAACAGTGGGAAGTGCTATCGAAGCAATTCAATATGCAGTTAATGCCCATGCGCGTGTCATAAATGCAAGCTGGGGCGGAAGTGACTGTAGTGTTGCGCTTCAGCAAACGATATCAAGTCTTGAATCTAAAGGAGTCATCTTTGTTGCGGCGGCAGGAAATGATGGCAAAAATTTGGACTCAGCTCCTTCCTATCCCGCGGCCTTTAGTTTTTCTGGACAATTGACTGTGCTGGCCACTACAGAGCGCGACGCCCAGGCCGAATTCTCAAACTATAGTTTTACGCTCGCCCAACTGGGTGCTCCAGGAGTGGGAATTGTAAGCACAATTCCAAATGGTGGAACCAAATCTCTAGACGGCACAAGCATGGCCACCCCATTCGTTGCTGGAGCCGCGGCGCTTCTTTTCGGATTGAATCCGTCTGCAAGCGTAGCTCAAGTCAAAAATGCTCTAATTAAATCGATTGATCTCACTCAGGTTGCCGATTCTGCGGGCGGCCGGCTCAATATCAAAAAAGCCGTCGATTTTTTTAAGTCTCTTTATTAAGTCTCTTTATTAAGTCTCTTTATTAAGTTTCTTTATTAAGTTTCTTTATTAAGTTTCTGTAATTGATCAAATTCATAGTCAAATAAGCAGCCAAATATACGGTGCAATAAAATTTGCGGCTGCTCCGATCCCGGGCTTGCTTAATGCGTCGCGCGTTCTATAGCTTAATAGCTTAACTCATTCATCTTTTGCTAGAGTTAATGGCCGCTGAGTATTGCTGGAGGATGTTTGCGCTATTTTATCGCTGATTTGAAAAACTATGTCGGCCAGACCGTTGAGCTCAAGGGTTGGGTCTATAATACACGCTCCTCCGGCAAGGTGAAGTTTTTGCTCTTAAGGGATGGTACCGGCGTTTGCCAGTGCGTTTATTTCAAGGGCGACGCCGATCCTGAAAGTTTTGACCAGCGCTTTGATCAGCTTACGCAAGAGACCAGCGTCATCGTTACTGGAGTCGTGAAAGAAGAAAAGCGCAGCCCTGGTGGGTACGAACTTGGGGCAAAGCATTTGTCGATCGTTCAAATCGCTCAAGATTATCCAATCACTCCGAAAGAGCACGGCACTGATTTTTTGATGAATCATCGACATCTTTGGCTGAGATCAAAACGGCAACATGCGATTATGAAAATTCGCTCTGAAATTATTAATTCAGTTCGCGAATTTTTTAACGGTCGCGGATTTACTTTAACGGATGCGCCAATTTTCACTCCGAATGCTTGTGAAGGAACTACGACGCTTTTTGAAACCAAGTATTTTGATGATAAAGCTTACCTTTCTCAGAGTGGGCAACTCTATATCGAAGCGACAGCTGCAGCTCTTGGTAAGGTCTATTGTTTTGGTCCGACATTTCGTGCTGAAAAGTCTAAAACACGAAGACATTTAATTGAGTTTTGGATGGTGGAGGCGGAGGTTGCCTTCAACGATCTCATTGATAATATGGAACTCATCGAGGGCCTGGTAGAATACGTCGTTCAGAGAACAATAAAAAATTGCCCAGAAGAGTTTTTGACGATCGAACGCAATACAGATTTACTTAAAAATGTGAAAGCTCCCTTTGCGCGCATTCACTACTCAGAAGCGGCGCAAATCATTAAAAAAGAGAATCCTGAATTTATTATTGGTGATGACTTTGGTGGAACTGATGAAACCATTATCTCGTCGAAGTTTGAAACTCCGGTATTTGTGCATCACTACCCTGCTGAAATTAAAGCTTTTTATATGAAAGAAGATCCCAAAGAGCCGGGTATGACACTGAGTTGCGATTTACTTGCGACTGAAGGCTACGGAGAGCTAGTTGGCGGTGCGCAGAGAGAAGATGATCTTGAAACGCTCAAAAAGAAAATTGCGCATCATAATTTAAGTGAGAAAGATTTTGATTGGTATTTAGATTTGCGAAAATATGGAAGCTTTCCTCACTCAGGCTTCGGGCTTGGTATTGAGCGAACTGTCGCATGGATCTGTGGGCTACCTCATGTGCGAGAGTCAATTGCATTTCCACGATTATACGGCAGAAGCTATCCCTAATTTTCGAATTAATTTTTAAACTTTTTGGAGAAATGACATGAGCACACTTGAAAATTTAGACGCGAAAAAAAAGTCAGCCGACAATACCTCTCGAACACAATTCAAAGTTAATGAGCTCGAAGAAAAAAACAGCGCGGCTCTTATTGGCGGTGGCCCTGAGCGAATTGCTAAACACAAAACCGGCTCTCGCTTAACCGCACGTGAGCGACTCGAAGTCTTGTGTGACCCTGGAAGCTTCATCGAAATGGATCGCATGGTCACTCATCGATCAGTTAATTTCGGCCTCGATGAAAATCATATTCCAGGTGATGGCGTCATCACTGGTTATGGTCGCATCAATGGTAAATTGATTTACACCTACAGTCAGGATTTCACAGTTTTTGGTGGAAGTATGTCCCGTACGCAGGCCAATAAGATTCTCAAAATTATGGGCATGGCAATGAAAACCGGTGCGCCTATTATTGGACTTAATGATTCAGGCGGTGCGCGTATCCAAGAGGGCGTTGAAGCACTCGCGGGCTACGCAGATATTTTTTTACGAAATACTTTGGCCTCTGGTGTAGTCCCACAAATTAGTGCCATCATGGGGCCCTGTGCCGGCGGCGCAGTTTACTCGCCAAGTATCACTGATTTTATTTTTATGGTGAAAGACACGAGCTATATGTTTGTGACTGGGCCTGACGTCATCAAAACTGTGACTCACGAAGAGGTTACTAAAGAAGAACTCGGCGGAGCACTCACACATAACCAAAAATCGGGTGTCGCACATTTTGCAACTGAAGATGATAAACATTGTTTGTTGATGATTCGTGAGCTACTCAATTTTTTACCCTCAAATAATTTGGATGATGCTCCGGTTTTTAAAACGACAGACCGGCCTGATCGAATCGATGAGTCACTCAACACCTTTATACCAGACTCATCAAAAAAACCTTATGATATGTTAGAGTTGATTAAGACAATTGTCGATGAGGGCTATTTTCTTGAGGTGCACCAGCACTTCGCAAAAAATATCATTGTCGGTTTTTCTCGCTTCAATGGTCGCAGTGTTGGTATCGTCGCCAACCAACCACAGGTACTTGCGGGATGCCTCAATATTGAAGCCAGCATTAAGGCCGCGCGTTTTATAAGGTTTTGTGATTCATTCAATATTCCGATTGTTACTCTGGTTGATGTTCCGGGCTTTTTACCTGGTACGGACCAAGAGTGGAATGGAATTATCACTCATGGGGCAAAGCTTTTATATGCTTATGCGGAGGCGACGGTTCCAAAGGTCACCTTGATTACACGTAAAGATTACGGCGGAGCTTATTGCGTGATGTCTTCAAAACATTTACGTGGAGATATTAATTTTGCTTATCCAACCGCTGAAATTGCCGTGATGGGTGCCGATGGTGCAGTGAACATCATTTTTAGAGAGGCCATTAGAAAGGCCAAAGATCCGACCGCTGAAAAGGTGAAGTTGACGGCCGATTACGAAGAAAAGTTTGCCAATCCTTATGTTGCAGCTGAACTTGGGTATATTGATGAGGTCATTGAGCCAGCCATGTCGCGGATGCGCATTATTCAAGCTCTCGAAATGCTCAAAAATAAGCGCGATAGCAATCCCCCCAAAAAACACGGAAATATTCCACTCTAACAACGAGGTCAAAGGTGAAGAAGCCACTTTTTAAAAAAATTCTCATCGCCAACCGCGGCGAAATTGCGCTGCGAGTAATTCGCGGAGCAAGAGATCTCGGAATACCTTCAGTATCGGTGTATTCGGATGCAGATCGCAATAGCTTACATGTCGTTTTGGCCGACGAGGCCTATAATATTGGTCCTCCAGCGAGCAAGGATTCATATCTCAAGATCGAGAATATTATGGCGGCAATTAAAGAATCAGGGGCCGATGCGGTTCATCCTGGCTATGGTTTTTTAAGTGAGAATGTTGAGTTTGCGGAAACACTTAAAAAGGCCGGAATCACATTTATCGGACCAACTCCAGATAATATTAGAGCCATGGGTGACAAGCTCTCAGCATTGAAACTGATGCGCGAGGCGGGCGTACCCACGGTTCCGGGTAGCGGTGGTCCAGTTGATACGATTGAAGAAGCAAAGAGAATCGTCGAAAAGATTGGCCTGCCAGTAATCATTAAGGCCACTGCTGGCGGCGGTGGCAAGGGCATGCGTGTAGTACATGAGATGGCCGAGCTTGAAAGTGGCTATCGGGCGGCTCGATCTGAGGGCCTCAATTATTTTAAAAATGATACGGTTTATATTGAGCGCTTCATCAATGCTCCAAAGCATATTGAAGTTCAGGTTTTTGGTGATACTCATGGCAATATTGTCCACTTATTTGAGCGCGAGTGCTCGGTCCAAAGACGACATCAAAAAATTATTGAAGAAAGTCCATCGCCTTCTGTTTCTCCTGAAGTAAGAAAGAAATTGGGAGATGTCGCGGTCAAGGCAGCAAAAAGTATTGGTTATGTGGGTGCCGGTACAATTGAATTCATTTTTGATGGCATCACAAAAGAATTTTTCTTTATGGAGATGAATACCAGGCTTCAAGTTGAACACCCGGTAACTGAAATGGTAACTGGAATAGATTTAGTACGGGAGCAGATCTATGTAGCCGCAGGCCATCCGCTTAGCTTTAAACAAGAGGATGTTGTTCAGCGTGGGCATGCAATTGAGGCCAGAATTTGTGCCGAAGACCCCGTAACCTTCACGCCAAGTCCAGGGATCATACGCAGATGTCGCCATCCTCAGGGACCCTTTATTCGATCAGATTCCTATGCTTATCCGGGCTATGAAGTTCCAATTTACTATGATCCGATGATTTCAAAGCTTATCGCCTGGGGGCAAACTCGTGAAGATGCTATAAATCGTCTAGATCGCGCACTGACCGAGTTTACCTTGACCGGAATTAAAACTAACATTGTTTTACATAAGTCTATATTGCGCGCGCCGCAGTTTCTCGATGGATCATACACGACGCAGTTTATCGAAAAACAACTTGAAATAAAAATGCCACAGCTATTTCGTGTGGTCGATAATCATGTGTTTTTGATTACCGCTGCGATTGCTGCCTACAATGACAAAAAGTCTAGAAATGAAATGGAATATCCAAGCGACAGTAAATGGAAGGCCCTCGGTCGACAAAAGGCCATTCGTACACTTTAGATATTGGCGCCTAAAGTATTGGCGCTCTAGGTATTGGCGCTCTAGGTATTGGTGCTCTAGGTATTGGTGCTTAGGTTTTTGAAGCTTATTTTTTAGGAGTTAAAATGTTTTTTGAAGCAGATCTCAGAGACAAACATTACAAGGTTGATATCACCGAATCGCGCAAGTCTTGGATTATTAATTTGCAAGAAGAAGATTCTGATTGGGTGAATTACGAGATTTCAAAAGATGACTATATGCTCGTTGAAAATGTCATTAGTCTGATCTTTGGCGGTGCCTCGTATGTACTAGATGTTATCGGCTCCGGAAATGATTATATGGTTTATACTCGAGGCGCCTATCGCCAGGTAAAAATTTACAATGATGAAAGTATTTTGCACGAAAGTTTAAAGCGCGGCGGAAGCCTCGGTGCTGGCGAAAATCTCACCAGTGGCATGCCCGGTAAAATCGTAAAGGTAATGGTAAAAAAGGGCGATGTCGTAAAGGCAAATAGTCCGTTGTTAGTAATGGAAGCGATGAAGATGGAAAATGAAATGCGCGCTTCACACGATACCAAAATTAAAGATGTTTTCGTGAAGGAAGGTGATCACGTTGAAACTGGCACCGTCCTAATCTTGTTTGAAAAACCGAATGAAAAAGTCTAAAGATAGAAAACATAGTTTTAAAAACTCAAGTTTAATTGAGCTTAAACCAATTTATGACACTAAGGACTGGCGCCTGGCTGATGCCCACGAGAAACTCGGCGCACCTGGTGAATTTCCTTATACTAGAGGTGTTCAATCGACAATGTATCGCGGACGCTTTTGGACCATGAGGCAGTACGCAGGTTTTGGTTCGGCTGCTCAAAGCAATGAGCGTTACAAACTTCTTTTGAGCCGAGGCCAAACAGGATTATCGGTGGCTTTCGATCTGCCCACTCAGATGGGCTATGATTCAGACCACGTCATGTCTACTGGTGAAGTGGGCAAGGTCGGCGTCGCCATTAGCTCAATTGAGGATATGGAGATTCTCCTTAAAGATCTGCCGCTCGAAACAATCTCGACTTCAATGACCATCAACTCAACGGCTGGGGTTCTGCTTGCTTTATATATTGCCGTGGCAAAAAGGCGAGGCGTGTCGATGAAGCAAATCAACGGCACCATTCAAAACGATATATTGAAAGAGTACATCGCTCGCGGAACTTATATTTATCCGCCGAAACCATCAATGCGGATTATCACGGATATTTTTGATTTTTGCTCTCGCGAAGTACCGTCTTGGAATACCATTAGCATTTCTGGTTATCATATACGTGAGGCCGGAAGCACGGCCGCGCAAGAAATTGCCTTTACCATTGCTGATGGAATTACCTATGTGCAGGCCGCCATTGATCGCGGCTTAGACGTTGATTCTTTTGCGAGTCGATTGAGTTTTTTCTTCAATGTTCACAACAACTTTTTCGAAGAGGCGGCAAAATTTCGCGCCGCTCGCCGGCTGTGGGCCAAAATTATGCGCGATCGCTTTCACGCAAAAGATGACAAGTCTTGGCGCTTGAGATTTCATACGCAAACAGCGGGCAGTACATTGACAGCTCAACAGCCTGAAAATAATATTGTTCGCGTCACCATGCAAGCCCTAGCGGCGGTCTTGGGCGGCACGCAGAGTCTACATACCAACTCGATGGATGAGGCCTTGGGTCTTCCAACAGAGAGGGCCGTAACTGTTGCTCTACGCACTCAACAAATTATTGCCAATGAAACCGGTGTCGCGGACGTGATTGATCCTCTCGGCGGCTCATTTTACGTTGAGAATTTAACCAATGAACTGGAGCTGCAGGCCGAGCAATATATTAAGCGAATTGAAGATCTTGGTGGGGTTGTTAAGTGCATTGAGTCCGGCTGGATCCAAAAAGAGATTCAACAGGCGGCCTATCGTTATCAACGCGCCGTCGAAAGCAAAGATGAAATTGTTGTCGGCGTAAACGATTTTGTGCAGGAACAGACCTATGATGCTGAGGTCCTACGAGTTTCTGAAGCTGTATCAACTGAGCAAATTGAAAGATTAGCCCGCTTCAAAGCCCGTCGCAATCAAAGCTTAGTTAAAGAACATCTTAATAAAATTCGTATGGCGGCAGGTGGAAGCGAGAACTTAATTCCCCTATTTATTTCTGCTGTTGAAGATAAGGTTACTTTAGGAGAAATTTCGGATGCTCTACGCTCAGTATTTGGTCTCTTTAAAGAAACCATTACGGTCTAAAATGCAGAAGCAACTGATCACCCTACTAACTGTTTTGCCTGCCTCACGCGATGCCGCTTGGGAGAGATCATTTCTGCAAATGCTCCCACAGGCCCTAGTGTCAGTTATCAATCCAGAGCCTCAAACCGGACCTGATTCTTGGCCCTATTTATTTATTGAAATATCTGAAAAAAGTACCGAGCCATTTGCACGCGTAATAGATTGGCTAACTGAAAGAGGAGTTGGCTTAACGATTAACCCTCAAAAAGCAATTCCTGACTTCGTATTGACCTACGGTATGCTTTGTAATTTTCGTATGAATGGCAGTTTATTAACTGAACTTGCTGATTTTGGGGCGAATGAGCTTCACGCTGAAAACAAGCAAATTTTTATAGCTGAACCAAATGATCGGTATTTGCCATCCTATATGCGAAATATTTTACGCGATTTTTTTAAAGATCAAAAAGTTTTAAAGCCCCGCCTGACCCTAATTAGTCAGGACAAGAAGGTCTATGATCTGGCATTTTCTTTGGAGAGCTTAGGATCACCTCCAGTACATGAACATGCTGGTATTTCTGAGGCAATCGCTTGGTTTTTGCCCGCTCATTACGGAATCGTATTAATAAGTGAGAAGCGAATTTCGGGCTTTGTTGATCTTTAGAATAACTAATCGAGTTCCCCTGGTCGAGGGAGAAGGTCAATGAGGCACTCCCTCCAGTAGTCAGGAGCCTCGTCTGTATAGTCGATGGCCACTTCAAATAGACTTTTATTAATGCGCTTAGTGCGTGCGACCGTGCCGCTAAGCTCAAGATTCATTTGCTCTAAAAGTAGAATCACCTTTGTCCCGACGATTTCATTTAGGGTCAAGCTATCACGAGCAAACTTAGCAAGAAGATCTGCTCGATTTATATGTAAAAGAAAACCGCTGTGAGATGCATCTATAAGCGTCGCCGTTTTAGCAACGACTTCGGCATGGTCCAGAGAGGTTAGATTTTTGACGGTAACCGCACTCATTTCAATTCGCTCTGATAGCCGCTTTTCAACTGCAGGTTTTGCCATCGGCACTCCATTTTCAAATTTGTCATCTTGATCCATACCGTTCTATCGGTCAGAGTGCATCATTTGTTAAGCTAAAATTTTACGTATAGAATTTCGACAATCACAGAAAGGATCATCTTTTTAATAGTTTATACTTGCCTCAATTTGAGACATTGCAAATATATATTTTTATTTTCTCGAAAGGCTATTGTGTAAACTCCATTGGCCAATCAACGCTTTGCCCAGCAGAGATTTTCATCATGCGCTCAAGTGATAACTTCGCGTTTTTTTGATATTTTTCTTCGACCTGAATTTGCGGAGAAAGCGCGCGCAAGGAATCGCGAATTTTTTCTAAGTTATTGAGCTTCATGAATGGACAATGATTGCAGCCACAACTGCCACCCTCCATTGGTGCTTGAATTAGCAAGGCGTCTGGCCGTGCCTTTTGCATTTGATGTAGGATTCCAGTTTCTGTTGCTATGATAAACTCTTTGGTCTCTTTGTTTTTTGCGACTTCTGCAAGTAGCTGCGAAGTCGATCCAATTACATCCGAATATTTTAAAATCTCGTCACTACATTCTGGATGAGCGATGACTAGGGCCCGGGGGTATTTCTCTTTAAGAAGAAAAAGTTCCCGACTTGAAAATAACACATGTACTTGGCACGATCCTGGCCACATGGTCATTTTACGACCGGTTTTTTTCATCAAAAATGCCCCAAGATTTCGATCGGGACCAAATAGAATTTCTCGATTTTTTGGAATTGAAGCAATGATTTTTTCTGCATTGCTTGAGGTACAGATTACATCCGAAACAGATTTCACCGCAACCGAACTATTAATATATGTAATGCAGATACTCGCTGGATGTAGGCGTCGCCACTCTAAGTATTTTTCATATGGCGACTGCTCTACCAAAGAACAGCCCGCGCCAAAGTCAGGAACTAAAACTATTTTTTCAGGCGAAAGAAGTTTCACACTTTCTGCCATGAACACAACCCCAGCGAGAAGGATGACTTTGGCCTGGCTCTGCTGCCCGCGTTGGGCTAAAAAATAACTGTCGCCAATTTCATCGGCAATATCCTGGATATCCCCCTCTTCATAATAATGTGCAAGAAGAAGCGCCCCCCGCTCATTTTTTAGCTGTTGAATTTCACTTTCAATTGAAATCATGTCCAACCTCTTAGCGGAGCTTATGTGGTCCACTATGTAAGAGAGCCGCCTTTAAGAGATGTAATAATACCTTTTGAAACTGTACGCAATGACTCGAAGACTCCGGTGCCGCTCGAGGCATTGGCTTCAAAATCTGGAGCATTATATTTGTTAAGTGCGGTTCTCAATTCAGCAATCGATGCAACGTTCTTTAGATCACGTTTGTTATACTGGATCACCAAGGGTACCTCTTTGATGCTGTAACCCTGCTGCTCTAAATTTTTTTCTAAGTTTTTGAGCGATTCTATATTTTCATCCATGCGCTCGATCTGTGAGTCGGCAACAAAAATAATACCGTCAAGACCCTTTAGTATAAGCTTGCGACTAGCATCATAAACGACCTGACCAGGCACCGTATAGAGGTGCAGCCGGGTTTCAAGACCGCGGATCTGCCCTACCATGAGAGGTAAAAAATCAAAAAACATGGTGCGCTCAGGATTAGAATAGAATCGCATGATTTCAGAGGCATCATTGTTTTTTGTAGTATTGTGATAGACCCATTGTAAATTGGTAGTTTTGCCACCGAGTGATGGTCCATAGTAGACAATCTTACAGTGAATTTCTTTTGCTTCTTGATTGACGAATGCCAAAGATGAGAGTCCTTTTTGCGTCTATTGTTCTATTGCCGGTCTATTTTGTAGCAGATTTTAAGCTAAGCTCAATTCTGTTCTCAAGAGCCCGTCCTAAAGTTCTATCATCCACATAATCGATGTCACTGCCAAGTGGAACTCCACTCGCGATTCGACTTAATTTCACATTTTTGTCTTGCAAGAGCTTGGTGAGATACAAAACTGTCGTATCACCCTCGAGATCGGGGTCAAGAGCCAATATCACCTCGCCTATTTTCTCTTGGCTTGTTTTTTCTGAGCTTGGCGACCCACCTGCTTGGACCTCCAATTGGTTTGCCGCATGATCCTCCTCTTCGATTCTCAAGAGCAGTTCCTTAATTTTGAGATCTTGTGGTCCAATATTATCAAGCGGCGAAAGCGCCCCATGGAGAACATGATAGCGGCCACGAAATGCCCCCGAACTTTCAATTCTAACAATGTCAGAAGGCTCTTCTACTACGCAAATCAAGTCATTTCTACGTGTATGATCGGTGCAATATCGACAAAGATCGCTTTCATCCGTATACGAAAAACATTGCGCACAAGTGTGAACACTTTCTTGCACGCGTTTCAATACCTCCTGAAGGCCGGTAGAATACTCAGGTGTACGCAAGATAAAGTAAGCTAATCGCTGTGCTGTCTTGGGTCCTATTCCGGGTAAACGGCTCAGTTCATGAACTAATTTTTCAACAGAGTTGATCTTAAACATTTGGCTTCTCGATCGCTACGGCCAAACGCGACACTAATTAAGCCCCGGAAAGCTAAAGTTACCAGTCACTTTTTCCATTTCTTTGGCGTTACTGGTTTTGGCTGTCCTGAGTGCTTCGTTAGTCGCCGCCACAATTAAATCTTGAAGCATTTCAACATCACCAGACTTCATCACTTCTTCAGTAATTTTCATCTCTATAATCTCATTTTCCCCACGAATCTTAACTGTAACAGCGCCTCCGCCCGAAGTGGCCATGTGTTCTTTTAGTGCCAATTCTTCTTGAAGTTTTTTGATCTTCATTTGTAATTGATTGGCTTGTTTCATGAGATTTTGCATTCCGCCTGGTCCGCCTTTGCCCTTCATGATTTCTCCTTTATGGATTTAATTTGTGCTTTAAATAGTTCTTGAGTTGATCGCACTAGTGGGTGGTTTTCAATTTGTTTTTCGATAGATTTTTCTTCTGCTTGTATTTTTTTCTGCTCAATGGCTTTCGGTGCAGTCGCCGCTTCAGAATCCCCGGTCAATTCAGCTTGGATACTAAATTTCTTATTCCATAAGGTCTCGACAAACTTCTCAATGCGTCTTAAATTGTCGGGCTCTCTTAGTTTATCGATTAGAAAGCTCATTTTTTTAGGGACCCCAAGCTTTAAAATAGAGGTCTCAATACTGAGTAGTTCGGTGTTTTCTAAGATAGCACCTAAAAGACCGTTTGATTTTTTGACCTTCTCAACAAAACCAACCCACAGTTCAGTTGGATTCTGAAAGTCGAGCGCCGGAGGCGCCTGTGCTCCTCGACTATCCATAAATTGCTGATGCCGATTCTGTGCCGATTCTGGTGCACTTGCCGTGACTGGTGCTTTTAGTGGACTCGGTCGTGGACTTGTTTGTGGTGTTGGCGCCGTCTGCGGATTTGCTGTCGTCTGAATCCCCGCTGCATGATTTTTAATAGTAACTGCTATCGGTGATATGTTGGTTTGAATATGGGCAACGGCTTCTTTTGCCTTTAACAAATTCTGCAGGTCATGAATACGCGGTGCGGAGGCCATTCGCAGAAGTACGATCTCTAATACAAGTCGCGGATCCTGAGCCCGCAGCAAATCATTCACTCCCTTTAGGGCCATATCGAATATAAAATGTAAATCTTCTTCACTAAGCTTTTCTGTCAATTTTCGCAGAGCTTCAATTTCGGTCTGTGGAAGATCCAACATATTCTCAAGATTTATTCTCTCGGGGTCGATCATACGCGCAATTAGCGCGTGACGAATTTCTTCGAGTAATTCTTGGGCGAAAACTTTGTAGTCGTAGCCACCGCGAAATATTTTTTCAATGATTTGTAAAATGCCTTGAGCATCCCGAGCCGCCAGCGCGGTGAGCGTTTCAAGAAGAACACTTCGATCTGTTAGACCTAAAACCTCAACCACCCGTTCGTGGGTGAGCTTTTCTCCGGAACAAAAACTGACGGCTTGATCAAGTAAACTTTGACCATCGCGCATGGATCCGTCAGCTTGACGAGAAATCACCCAAAGTGCTTCGACCGCAAAATCTATTTTCTCTGCCTTACATATTTTGGCAAGATGGTCGGCAATCTGCCGAGTCTGAATTCGCCTAAAATCAAACCGCTGACAGCGACTTAAGATGGTGTTCGGAATTTTTTGTGCCTCTGTTGTGGCTAGTACAAAAATCGCATGGGGTGGCGGTTCTTCTAAAGTTTTAAGAAGTGCATTGAATGCGCTTGTCGTAAGCATATGAACTTCATCAATGATGTATAGTTTGTATTTACCATGTGACGGCAAATAGCCAACGCTTTCGCGAAGTGCACGAATTGAGTCCACACCATTGTTGCTGGCGCCATCAATTTCAATTACATCAAGACTCCGGCCAGATGAGATGTCAGTGCAGATTTGACATTTTCCACAAGGGGTAAACTGATTTACATTAGGGCAGCAAAGTGTTTTAGCCAAAATCCGCGCCGACGAGGTCTTTCCGGTGCCTCGTGTCCCGGTGAACAACATCGCATGCGGTAGCCGATCGTTTTTTAATGCATTAATCAAGGTGGTTGTGATGTGGTTTTGACCCACTAGTTCTTGAAATGTTTGTGATCGCCATTTGCGCGCTAAAACTTCGTAAGCCAAGAAAACCGCCATCTAAATTTTGAACATAAAAGTGGCCGGGTATCCCGTGTCACATAATTCCGGAGTTACCGTTGCTTCCTTTCGGACCTAGCGGAGTTAGCTCGGTTTTATTGCATGGGACCCGGCCGACCTGAACTTAGCTTATAGGGGGCGTAAGGCGCAAGAACTGATTGGGGAAGCCTTTTTCACGTAGCGCAACCCATTGAAAATAGGCACACCACGCCAAACTTTGCTCATTTGTGAGCCGGACGCTTCAGTTCTTCTGAAAAAACAAAGGCGGGAACCGATTCGGGATCACTAAATTGCCAATGAACTTCGTGGGATTCTTCAGGGGCTTTTTTCGAAACCTGATTAAAGTGTTGCAAAAGGGTTTCTCCCATGGCCATTGCTGAATCAAACACTTGCCAGTCCGGCAATAGCTTTTCAAAGCTTTTCTTGATCCATGGGTAATGGGTACATGCTAATAGCGCAACGCCGCCCGAAAGTTTTACATAGCTTTTTATATATTCTTGTACGGTTTGTTCTAATATTTTGTGGTCAATCCAAGATTCTTCGATCATTGGAACTAAAAGGGGACATTCTTGTTCAAAAATTTGAATTTCGGCTCCTAAAGCTGAGCGAATCATTTCTAAATACATATGGCTACGAACCGTCGCCCTAGTACCCAAAATAAGTATCGGGCTATTGAGCTTCTTTAGTTGCTTAAAATTACTCACCACACTTTCGACTCCGGCATCGACCACGCTAAACACCGGCGTTTGACTTCCCATCACTAAACGAATCTCTTCAATCGCAATGCATGCGGCAGTATTGCAGGCGACGACCAAAGCATCCACTTTTTGACTACAAATGTATTTTGCCGCCGAGACCGCTAAATTTTTAATTTGTTCTGGGCTCTTTGTGCCGTATGGCAAATTTGCATTATCTCCAAAATAGAAAAAATCCTCATCTGGAAAGCGTAGAATCAGCTCTTTTAAAACGGTGATCCCGCCTATTCCAGAGTCAAAAACTCCTATTTTCATAATGCACTCGCAATTCTCTCAAGCTGATGTAGCTCATCTGCCCAATAGTTGTAAGTAGTAAAATTTGGAAAAATTCTTTTAAAAAATGGATCCTGCCAACGATGTGCGATCCAAGCCGCATATGAAATAATTCTTAGGCCCCGCAAGCCCTCAATCAAATGCCAATCATCAGGCAAAACTCTGAGCTCCTCATATCCGGAGCACATTTCATCATACTCGCGACTGGCGTATATATCGGTAGATATGCCACTGAGAAGCATCCAGAAGTCTTGTACTTCTGGGCCATTTACAAAATCATCAAAGTCGACAAAGAAGAACTCATCGCCAGAATGAAGCAAATTTCCCTTATGACAATCGCCATGAATACGAATAAAATTTTCAGTTACGAGTTCGTCTTCGAGATACTCTAAAATTATACAACTTACATCTTGGTAGGCGCTCCAGAGTTCGGGATAAACAAATTGCTCAAGTCTGGACAAGACATCCCAACCAAAGGTTTTCGCATCTAGTGTCAGTCGGTGCTTTGCTTTTTTTCTAGAGCCAACATTATGAATACGCGCGAGAAGTCTACCCACTTGCTTTAGTTCACCAGGTAAAAATTCTTGTGGGTTTCGGCCCAACACCCTTGGAAACAAAGCGGTGCGATACTTTCCAGAATACACCAGGGTCTTTTCATTTTCGATTTTAAGCGCCGCTACAACAGAAATGCCTTCTATCTTAAGTTCATCTAAAAATTGATGTTCGTCAAAAATAGCCTTATCGCTCCATCGACCTGGTCTATAGAACTTTGCTATTAGACGCTCCTGCGATTCGGTAAAGACATCAAATACGCGGTTTTCATAGGAATTGAGCTGCGAATATTCACCAGTAGGAATGAATCCCGCCGTTTCGACCGCCTCTAAAATCACCTCCGGCGTCAAGGCATCAAAGTCATTTTCATTTTTCTGGTTCATTGGCCTCTTTCAGACTATTATGCCTTATAAATATGTTTAACCTATTTAAATCGCCGCTTGCAAAAACAATTTCGCGTAATAAAAAAGAAGATGTCTTATTTTTTGATGAGTCTTTGGTTCAGATCGAGCGTGAGTCCTTCAGACGTCGAATATCTCTTGGTGTCGCACTAAATGATGTCATTCGGATTCGCGTGGCAAAATCAACTTCAACAGCTGAGATACTAAATTTTTTAAATCTTCAGAAAGACTGGATCTCCGCGAGACTCGATAAAAACTCAAAACTTCGCAGCCGCTTTCCAAAGAAATCATATTCACATAATGAAAGCTTCTTGTTTTTTGGCAGCACCTTTTTTTTGGCCTACGAGGAGGCTAAGCGCTTGATGGGGCAGATTTATCTGCGTGAAAATACCCTCGTTATCGAGGTGCCAAAGCTTCAATTACGGGGTTTTCGACCAGACTCGCCACATCCAGACATGGCCAAACCTATTCGTGATTTTTATCGACATCAGGGGCGTAGTTTTATTGAGGCGCAGACCGCAATATTCGCAAAAAAAATGCAGCTCTTCCCGAAAGACCTATCCTTTCGATCACAAAAGACTCGTTGGGGTAGTTGTTCAGCCAGTGGTCACCTTAGCTTCAATTGGCGCCTGATTGTGGCGCCAAAGGATGTCATAGAATATGTGATTGTGCATGAACTTGCTCACCTGAAACACCATAATCATTCAGCAAATTTTTGGCTTTTAGTTGCCAGTCAAATTCCCAACTATAGAAATTTAAGAAAGTGGCTCAGGGATAACCAATATGAAGCTGATTTTTTAGCCAAAAAATCAGAACTCTGGTTTGGCTGATTGCAAATCAACAAAATCATTTGCCTTTTTTAATACTCGATGAAAGGCTGATCGCGGAGTTCAAAACGATTATGGCAATACCTTCGACCGAATCTCAGAGCCCTAAAGCAATACCTCTTATCCATGATTATACAGATTATCGAAAATATCTGAAAGATATCTATGAGTTTCGAAAAGAGACTGAAAGCACAGGATTGCGGGCTTATTCTTATTCGCATTTTTCTGCGGCGGCAGATATTAAGTCGCCAAATTATTTGAAGCTTATTATCGAAGGTAAACGAAATTTATCTGACGATATGATTTCTCGCTTTTCACGGGCTTTGCGACTTGAAAAGCAACAGGCTGAAGAGTTCAAAGCGCTTGTTCGTTATGGTCAGGCTGATGAACCTGTTGAACGAAATAAGCATCTGAAAGATTTGGCAGAAATTCGTGCTGATCAAGAAAATGCGACGGATGCCGACAAGCAAAAATGGGAGAAAGTCCCTGGCTGGATTGGCTGGGTTCTCTATGCCATGATGGATCAAAAGAATACTGGTGTTGAGCCCGAGCAGCTGCAGAAATTATTTCGCGCGAAAGCCAGTGTGCAAGAGGTTCGCGATTCTCTTCAAAAGTTAATTGCAGCCGGTGAAATTGTGACGAACGAAAAGACCGGTGAGTTGATGCGGCCCCGTGAGTTGATCGACACACCTCAAGATTTGCCGGTGGCTCTCATTCGAAGATTGCAAACTGAACTTATATACTTAGGGATCGAATCGCTGTTTAGAGATTCACCAAAGGATCGTGAGTTTGGAGCCCTAACTGTTGCTCTCACCCAAGAAGAATTTGAGCAGACTCGCTTTGAACTACGACAACTTCGAAAACGCCTCCACAAAGACGTAACGGTGAAGCGTCAGTCTTCAAAAGGCGATCGCGTTTATCAACTCAACATCCAACTCTTTCCGGTGACTGAAAAATCCTAAAACGTGAGTTCACATTGATAATTCACATTGATAATTCACATTGATAAGTGTGCAAATGCGTTTAAAGTTTGGTTTTTTTCAAATTGAGCAAGTTCACATCGTTGGCAATTTGCTTTTGTTCATCCTCAGGTAAGCATTCATAGAAACGCTCTGAGTGCTGAAGGGCCGCAAGTGCTTTACTTGCCTTGTCAAAAGAATGAGTCTCATTTCTTGAACTAAAACAAGAAGCAACTCTGCGAATCGAGCGGCTAAGACCAGCTAAATCAGGGCAGCGCAAATCTTTTGAGGCCGCGAAGGTTTTTTTACCTAAAGCTGGCACAAAAAGCGCGTCTATTCTTTCCGGAATGCAGTCACCATATGTTTGAAATTGACCGTGATTTGTTACTTCAATGACCCCGACGGCGACGGCCGGCGCGCAAAGCACGACTAGCATCACCGTGCCGCCGACAATATCCAATAGAACTTCACCAGTATAAGCCGCACCGGTCATTGCATACGACAATGCCACGCCGCTCGCATTTTGTGTTTTTGAAAGCAGTTTGGCGCCTATTGTATTTTCAGGTATTTTTTCAAGCGCACTTTCGCAGCGGCCCGCATCGATCTCGAAGTTAAATCTTTTCTCAGCAGAACTACAGCCGATTAAAAGTACCATTGAGAGCCAAATTGCTTTTTGCATGAACAATAATAACTCTTGAGGAAGAAGCAGCAAGTGCTTTTTTTAGTGTTTCGCAACTCGCATTGGACCAAGCTGCTTATTTAGCGCTTCGTACTCCATATTGAAGTAGCCCTTTGCGTTTTCTGCAGTTCCCCAAAAGCTGAAAATCAGATCTCTTGCTTCAGCAAATTTTTGCTGCTTGAGCAAAATCTGTATGATTTGGCCAGTGGCTTGAGCAGGTAGTTTTTCTGAGCCTTTTGCCTGAATTGAAATATTCAGATATTTCAAGGCGCCCTCGAGGTCATTATTTTTCGCTAAAATCTGGGCGTAATGAATTGCTGTATCTGAGTCCTTACCGCCAATATTGAAATAAGACTCATAGGCTTTTGCCGCGCCATTGAAATCTTTCAATTGAGTTCTTAAAAGTGCAAGCTTTGAAATTGTCTCTATATCGCCAGTTGATTTGTACCACGAGAGATAAGTGCTTTGAACGCAGCTCCATTTATTTTGCCGAGTGCAAATCTCAACCAATGTCTTATAGGTCTTTGGCGTTGCACGCCCCATCAGTTGGCTTGCTTTTAGAACTGGTATTTGAAAGGCATCTGCTCCCCAGCTCATGAAATGTGAATAAAAGGCCAAAATCAAAAGGCTTGTGACAGTATAGACTTTTAACATATTGCGGTCGCGGCGGGCATAAACTCCATCAAGCGATTGGTTTTGAATATAACCGCAACTGCAAATGGCACTGCCATTTTGAAATTCAGACGTCAGCTCCTTAGAGCATTGTGGGCAAATAGTTTGAAAATTCATGATTCCTCCGCTTGGCGTTGATAACTGTCGGTCCCCTGACCTGATAGTTTCACTGAGCAATTCAGAAGCCAACGCGGAGAATGATCCAGGGGCTTAACCCCCGGTTTTAAAGAGAATAAACTTCAAAAATTGTCTGATTAGCGACAATAATTGTTCGGCTGAGCTTGCCCCTCATTCATCGGTAATCGATTTGGAGTGTATTGATAGCAATGGGTATATCCATCACTGCCCGCTCCCCAGGCGTAATATGAGGGTTCAAAACGCTCGCACTCAAAGTTACTTTGCGCGCGGCCCTCATTCATCGCAACATTTTTTGGACTGTATTGATAACAATAGCCATAGCCATTTTGACCGCGACCCCATGAGTGATGCGAAGGCCGTCTGACTTCACAATAAAAATTTGGCTGGGCTTGTCCACCATTTAGAACACGGCCGTTGTCGGCATATTCATAACAGTAGGCATAGCCATTTTGACCCGTTCCCCAGTTGTGATAAGAGCCACCTTGCTCTAAGTTCACTTCTTCTGCTTGGACAACACTTGCAAATGAAAAACCGACGGTAAAAACAACTGCACTAGTAGCTAAAATGCCTTTTAAAAATTTCATAAATTCCCCCTTTTGTAATATTCATTCGATCGAACTCAATTTAAGGTGTCAACTGCCAAAAGATTCGACTTTTGGCTTTTTGCTTAATGGCCAAGTGTTAAAAGTCGCTTCAAAAAAACCATCTATAGGGATTTTATAAAAATTATAGCTTGAAGCTTAAAACACGGCGTCTGCTCGAGCCCTACATATACGACCTCTTTTTTTACTTCATATTTGTTATCTAGCTTGTTATCTAGCTTGTTACTGAGGTGGATAATGAGGCGGGTAATGAGGGGACAGATTCAGGCGGGTTTGAGTTAGGCTTCAACCTTATCTTGATAGAATGGGACAAATTTAAGAGCGACATTTGAAAAACTTCTCTAGCCTTTCACAAATTGCACTTTTACTAGGCTTTTTGCCTATTTTTTGATAAGTTAGACACGCGATTAAAGGCTTTTAAATTGAGGGGTTCTATGAAACTTACGGCAATGATGCTTGGCGGATTCGCGGTTCTTGCGATTTTGGCAGCATGTTCAAATAATGGTTCATCGCCTGGTGCCGCGCCAATATCTCCGACTGAGGCGCCAACAAATCCAGTTGCAAATTCTCAACCCAAGCCCGGTTTTTTTTCTATTCGTGAAAATGGAAAGCGTGATCTGGGACCATATGTTTCTGGGCAAAATGAAGCGGGAATATTTTGTAGTTTAGTTAATGTACCAAACTCAGCTTTTGGAAAGCTGATCCGCCTCGAAGCAATGTGGGCTTGGCAAAGTTCAGATACTTTAAATAAAGAATATTTTCGTGTTCAGATAGAAGCACTCTCGCCAAGAAATATCATGCCCGGCAAAAACAAATACGATTTTATCGATTCTCATGTCCGCATGTATAAAAGCAAAGTTCGGCCCGTTAGCTTTAGTGAATTCGCGGATCTCCCACAGATAACTTACGGCTGTGATGTTGCCAATCTTGAGAGAATAGATACAGACAAAAAGGGCCAGACGTTAAGTGGGCGAATTTTATGTTATGAAAATAATCTTTACCACAAATATAGTATCCGTTTAAATTTCAGCTGTACTTTAAATTAGAACCTATAGGAGTAGGCTAGCTGTCCAATGACGCCTGAAAATGTATTTTGTACATCCAAGCCATTATACTCTAACTCATGACTAGAGGTACCAGTAAGATTGTTGGAGAATGTTCCCGTCTTGGTGGATATAATACTACGTGTGAGCGGGTGAAAGCGAACCATCCCCTCTACCGTCAAGCAATGACTATCCGTGAAGCAAAAGTCAGTGCCAATGCCAGCCTCTGCACCAAATGCGCTTGCCGAAAAGGATGCGCTTGCCGAAGCGCTACTGTCTCCGGCGGTTCCGCTTAAATGACCATAGCCCATTCCAACCTCCATAAAAAAGTGAATGAAATCATTTTCTAAGGGATAAATTCTGAGAATGGGATAGAGCAAATATCCATTTAGAGATGTTGAAACCCCGCCGCCCGAGGCGCTTTGCATAAAATACGATGGTCTAAATCCGACTTCATAAATTGTCCCCGAAATACGATGAAAATAACCAAGGGCAAACTCCCAGGCACTGCCAAGATCTTGCGTTCCAACTTGGCTTGTACCACTCATCCAACTATTCATATCGCTTTGCTGAGCGGTTGTAACACCAGCCCCAAACTGGAATTTTTCTGACGTCCCTCCGAGTCCACCACCGCCGAAGCGGGCGGCGAAACTTGAGCTGCTGCAAAAAACTAGACTGATAGATACAAAGTGTTTCAGTATTAGAGAGCTGCAGTTTTTTTGAGCCTTTTTCATTTATATTCCCTCGCTTATATTTAGGCTAAAGTACGCCAGAGGCGAATGCAAGAGTAGCTCGGCTGATCAGGACCTCTTACCACTGGTCTAAAGTCCGGCTACGCCTTTAGTTTCAAACTAATTTACCGATTAGAATAGCTCGAGACATCACAATTCTTGGAGTTTGGAACTTGAAAAAAGCGACCGGTCAATCTGCCGACAAATTGTTACAAAAGACCGACAACAACCGGTTCTTTCGTGAGCGTGCTACCAAACATATATCTATTGGTTTGGCGGTCTTGATCCTTTCAGCTCTGATCTTGCGACATTTAGTATCCAGCTTAACCCCTCAATTGCTTTTTGCGGCTAGCTTTATATCTTTCATCTTATTATCTATACCCTTTTTACTACGTCGAAGAGTCAGTGCCACGCTTTGTGGGGGCCTGATCATTTTGTGTTTGTCGCTTATTGCAGTGCTCTCAGGATTAGCCAATGGCGGAATGCGGGCGCCGGCGGTGTTGCTTTTCTTATTCAATCCGATCCTTGGGTTTCTCTGTGGTGGTGTGCGGACGGCGCGTTTTGGAATTACTATTTCTGCGCTCAGCATTGGCACTTTATTGCTTGCTGAACACTATTCATTTATTCAGCCTATTAATGAGCCCGAAAAATTTGTCTATTATAAATCACTACTCAGTTTTTTTGGTGGGTGTGTTTCTTACCTAATCGGGGCAACTTACGAAAACTATAAAAATCTGTCTGAGAGGGCAACTAATTTGGCTAAAGACGCCGCCAACGCCCAATTCGAACAACTTAAAGGGGTCATTAGCTCTTCGCCTACCGCGCTGGCGATGTTTGATAAGGATTCTAACTATCATGCGTATAGTAATATCTGGGCAAAATTGCACGGCCTTCAGGATGGGTGCTCACTTGAGGGCCAAAATCATTTTCAGATCTTTCCAAATCAAGTATCCTTTTGGTCTGAGGTATTTTCGCAAGCCCTTGCTGGATCTAAAATTTCTAGATCTGAAGATATTTTTACTTTGGTTGATGGATCCAAATGCTATGTAAATTGGGCCGTTAACCCGTGGCTTGATGAACAGCAAAAGATCGGCGGCATTATTGTCACCATTAACTCAATCGATGAACAGGTCCACGCGCGTGAAGCTGCGCTTCTTCATACCAAACTCAAATCTGAGTTTTTGGCAAATATGAGCCATGAAATTAGAACTCCGATGAATGGCGTAATGGGCATGACTAGCCTTCTCCTTGAAACCGACTTAACACCAGAGCAAAGAGGCTTTGCAACTACAATTCGTGAGAGTTCAGAATCTCTTTTGGCAATCATCAACGACATTTTAGATTTTTCAAAGGTTGAGTCCGGAAAGCTTGAGATTGAAATGCATGCTTTTGATCTCACGCACTTGCTGCTTGATTTAGAAAAAACCTTTCACGCCTCGGCGGCTAGCAAAGAACTTAGATTTGCGCTTCATCTTCCAGCATTAAATCATCAAGCTTTTTTAGGCGACTCAGGTCGAATTCGACAAATTCTAATAAACTTAGTCGGCAATGCAATTAAATTTACCAAAAATGGTAACGTCGACATTCGCCTTAGCTTAGCAAATGACAACTTAAAGAGAGTGTCTTTTAGGTTCGAGGTGGTCGATACCGGAGAGGGCCTCTCTGAATCTGGTCGCGCCAGACTATTTCAGCCATTTTCTCAAGCTGATGCTTCGGTATCAAGACGCTACGGTGGTTCGGGGCTGGGCTTATCTATTTGCAAACATCTGGTTGAGTTAATGGGTGGTGAAATCGGGGTGATTAGCCAAGAGGCTAAAGGTTCAACTTTTTGGTTCACTCTAGAACTTGAAAAATCGGACCAATTTTTTGAACTTGAAAACCAAGTGGCCATTGCCCCAGTCACTATTGAGAAAAAAAATTTTCGAATTCTCATTGCTGAGGACAATACGACAAACCAAAAAATCGCCGTGGCTCAGTTGAAAAAACTTGGCTATACCTCCGATGTTGTCACCAGTGGTTTGGAGGTCATCTCAGCACTTAAACTGATTCGCTACGATCTAATACTAATGGATTGCCAAATGCTCGTTATGGATGGCTATGAAGCTACACGCCAAATACGTGGGGATCAATCAACGCCCTTCGCTAATATTCCTATCATTGCACTGACGGCAAACGCCATACGGGGCGATAAAGAGCGTTGTCTTGATGCTGGCATGAGTGACTACCTTTCTAAACCATTTACCAGAGCCGACTTGCAAGTGAGGTTGAGCAAATGGCTGGATGTTGAATCAGTGACCGCACCTGCTGCAAAGCAAAGTATAGCTAATTCACCACCTGAACAAGGTGCCGCACTAGATGCCACTTGCATGGCTAATTTAAGAGAGCTTGCAGATGGTGCCGATACAATTATTTTGGAAATCGGACAGGCTTTTTTTGAGGAAATGCCGCCTGAACTTGCAGTTCTCAAGACAAGTCAAAGCGTCGGCGACAACATTGGTATAAAGAGAGCGGCACATAAAATGAAGTCAGGCTCAGCTAGCTTTGGCGCGACTATTCTGTCGGCATATCTCGGAGAATTGGAGTTTAAAACCGATTTAAGTAATCGCGAAGTTACGACCAATTTAATTGCCCGTATCGAGCAAGAATACCTTCGAGTATGTTCCGAGTTTGAGCGCGATTACCGAAAGGCCGGTTAGCGTATATGCCAATTTCTTCTATTTTTGTGCTAGCTTATTAGCAGCTAACTTATGGCGGTAAATTCTGGCCTGTTTAGCCTTCACTTTGCAACTAAAACAGCCTGACAAAAGTGGCTTTGGTTTGCAGCTGATGCCTTTTCACTTGGGCCTTTAATCTAATGGCCGCCATGGCGTAGCCACCATTTGCCCCGTCAATAAAATGGCTCTTCGCGTACTTCTGGGGAAGAAAATTGCTATTTGTAGGGTTAAATTTGTTTAGAGTTCCGGCAACATACATGTCAGGATTTTCAGTCTGAGGTATTCTTCATCGCGCAAGCCGTCTGCTCTTCTCTGAATGACTCTGATTTTGTTGTTAAATCCTTCGACGAACCCCAGCGCCACTTTATTTTCTGGTTTGCAGTAGGCAGCGATTCCATCCCA
>JAYVXS010000205.1:0-13822 GCA_043784965.1 Bdellovibrionales bacterium | reverse complement strand
ATTCACTACTGCGACTCTTTCGAGTGTTTTCGCAGGCGAGACTTGAAGCTGGTGCTTCGCACTCGCTGGTTTGATTGAATTTATCTCGGCGCACATATAAAATTACCCTATATGATGATGCCAGTGAATGATACAATTTATATATTGAAGGGGTAAAATTTTATGAAAACACCGGCTTTGCTTTTGGCTTTGGTCCTACTTTTCAATTTAGGATGTGGGAAGTTTTCGCAATCTGCAGGGGCCAGTAATTCGGTTCCAAGTATTTCTGGCGGAGGTGTAGACGGTGGTGGGACAGGAGTATTCGTGGCTGGGTGCAGTTTTAGTAATTTAAATCAAACCTTTGGCTCAGATATAGTTGTTTCTTCACGTGGAGCCCCTATTGCGATGATCTACGACAACGGTGATCGCACGACGCAGATCCCTGTCACCGCAACGAAGGTCGAAATAATACCCGGAGCTGCCGGGTCTTCTGAGTTAGAAACTATACAAAGTGTGTCCGACAATGGTGATACTTTTAAGCTTGTGATTACTCAAACGCAAACATCGACGAATAAGATTTATTTAGCCAACCTCGTTCACGCCGCCTTGTCCAACGGGACAAGCCTCGATAATCAGGCGCTTTTATGTTCGATTCCCTAGACTAGCGAAATTTGACGTTATCCCATTGCATAATACCGAATTAAGCCTTCGTGATAAAAAAGCATGATTTTAACTCGATTTTCGAGACGAATTTTTGCTACACTTTGACGAGCTTTCATGAAGTTTTACGCTTCAAAAGTCAAAGCAGTTGATCACCGAATTTGATTTTCGCAAAAGTTTTTCGGCGCCAAATCTTCTACGTTCTCCAATGAAGATTTCTGATCGGGCGATTTTCACTGTATCGCTATCACTTAAATCGCGAGCGGGTCCCAAGATCGAAATCGAGGTATTGGATAGCAGAGTGTGCTCGGCGAACTGTCTGGTATCGCAAGGACATATCTGGCGCGCGGCTATTATTTGTTTGAAAGAGCTATAGTGATCGCATAAGACCAAAAAAAATCGGCAAGGAGTTTAGTCCCTGCCGATTTTAAGTTTAGTTTGAGCCGACTGCGCGTCTGCCGAGTACAATGCCCTCAACGCTTAGATCTTCGTCGAGGTCAGGCCAATGAATTCCAGTTCCTTGGCCAATGAGTTCAAAATTGCGTCGCTTTTTACCAGAGGCTTTTTCAAGCCTTGGATAAAACGAGAGCGGTGTTCTAATCTCTTGCCCATTGGTGAGAAAGAGCCGAATAAAGCCTTTTTTGAAATCGACTTTCTTCGCAACAAACTCATCATGATCTAATTTTTTATTTTTTGAAAAATCTCTGCCACGCGTTTTTGATTTCTTTTTCATGATCAATTACCATTTTCAGCGCGTGTCTCAGCTCGTGCTTTTTGAGCCCTTTATTTTTTGCTAATCGAACAGGATTCAGCCAAATCTTTGCCATTCTCTTTTCACATCTTGCATGGATATGTGGTGGCTCACCTTTATCGCTTGAGAAAAAGAAAAAATAATATCCCTTTTCGCTAAAAACTCTTGGCACGCAATCACCTTTAAATTGAGACAAGTTTACGAGAGCACTTTACTCTCAAGACTGTCTAATTTTAGCTCTGGGAACACAACTTTTTTTGACTCTTCGGGTTTGATTTCAACTTTCACATCAATTTTTTTCTCATTTTTCTTTTCTTGTTCTTTTGCGGCCGCTTGCTCTTTCTTTAGAGCCAACACTTCCGCGTGAACTGAACCATGAGAACATTTTGCGATGACTGAAATCTGTCTGTAACTCAAACCACTTTTCAAAAGCTCACGAATTAAAACTGAGTTTCGCATTTTCTTTCGACCAAGAACTTTGCCTTTAGCTCTCGCATTGGCAAGGCCGTTGCGAACACGCTCGGCGATTAATTCTCTTTCTAGTTGTGAAATTGCTCCCAAAATTGTGAAGATTGCGATTCCGATGGCGGACCCTGTATCGACCTTCTCACTGAGACTTACGAACTGAATTCCTTTATCTTTAAATTTTTGGAGTGCTTTTAATAAATGAGTCGTACTTCTTGCAAATCTGCTGAACGAGAAAACTATCACCTGCGAGACTTCACCGGCTTCAACTGCTTCCATCAGTCGATTGAGTGCGGGTCTCGATTCCTTCGCTCCCGAAATACCTTCATCAGTAAAGATCTCGTACTCAGAGATCTCATTGTGCTGACAATATAATTTTAGTGCTCTTACCTGTGATTCTAATCCGCTGACTTGCATGTCCGTACTGACACGCGCATATAAACAAGACACTTTTTTCGCACTACTCACGGCGCCCAGACTCCTGTATGTGCGCTGATACACTTGATTTTCTCATGATATTTCACCAATTTCAAGACGCTTTTTCTCAATGCGTTTTGCCTTGCTCAATTGAGCTCGCCTTAATACCAGTGAGCTTCTCAGTGAATTTACCAATTGGTGGTAAACCTTGTTGGACTTTATGTAATGTCATTGCTCGTACTTTTTGGTGGATCTTCTGGACTGCAAAGCCGCCGCCGACAAGAATCGCCACTGCTATAAAAATTTCTTTAACTGAATTCATAAATCTACTTCTTTCTTTTGTTTGTTGCTTTTTAAAATTCTAATTTCACTTTTTTATCTTTTAGAATCGACCTCTATGCTTTCTCGAAACTTTCTCAAACTCTCTTCTGATCCACACCACATAACAGCCCTAAAACTCTTTGCGTTTTCACCCTTTTTCTCTAAGCGAAAGCTGCCATCTCTAGCTCTCACTCCACGGTAAAAAGTCATTTTTGGCTTCGCTACGCTAAATTCAAATAAGGTTGCCACCTTGTACTGAAATAGCGCTGGCTTACCGAACAGTTCTCTGATCTTTTGGCGATCCATATTTTGATTTCCGTCTACATTTTCTCTAACTGATTCCATAACTACTCCTGACGTTAAATTTCGTTTTTTTTCCAATTCAGTTACATTCAATTAATTTCTCAGTTCATCATTGAGTTCCAATTTGACTGATGTTTCAGTTGTTTTTATCGGGCTTGGTCTTGCGTTTGGACCATCACCATTTTGTGAACTATCCAGAAGGCCTTGAGCGAAGCAGAAAACTTTCTCAATCTGATTTTCTGGCAAGTTTTTCAAAAGGATCTCGAGTTTGAAGCTGAAGGGCACAGCCCGAGATCGGATTCGATCGGTACTTAAATTTTTAAAACTCGATGGACTGTAACCATAAGCAAGCATGACTCGATTTCTGGTTTCAAGTGATACAAGCTTATGACCAGTTTCAAACTTCGATAGCTGTGGCATTGAAAGACCACTCAATCTCGACGCCTCTTTCAGATTGAGTTCTTTTTTCATGCGAATGTATTTCAGAACGGCGCCATCAAAGGCTCGCTCTGATTGTTCGCTTCTTTTCTGCGTTGATATCCATGTCTTGAACATGGGCTTGTGGTGATTGCCGTCGAGTAGTTCGACAATCCTATTAAATTCTCTTTCAGTCAGTCGGGCGGTACCGCGACTGTTTTCAATTTCACTGAGCCAGCCAATGCTTCTTTGAATCTTGTCTGCGGCTTGCCGAACATTCAATTTCGAAAGCTTGCGTAAGTGCCGAATGATGAGTCCGTAGTTGTCCATGAATGCCTCTCCTTCTTGTGTTTTAGATTTAAAATCTGAACATCTTGAAAATTTATTTGAAGTTCGGAGAATCCGAACTACTGGCAAAATTTTTGAAGAGAGGCGGCAGTGGCAGGGTTTTGGCAGGGAACTAGAAAGATCTAGGAGGGTCTTGAGTGTCGTTGATCAAAAAATAAATCTTGATCTCGTGTTAATTCAACTACTTATTTTTACAGTGATAAACCAATTTCAGCCCCGAAGGGCCTATATAAATTGGAGCAGGTGACGTTAATCTGGTCGAACCAATAGTCGTACGGCGGGATTATCCTGTCAAATGGACTAAGGTCTCGATTTCTTTCGATTTAGCTGAGCTGGCGCGCTTACGCTTTAAAGAGGGCCGATCGATGGGAGAGCTCGCAAAGCTCTTCAAATGTAACAAAGGGACCGTTTCAAGAAAACTGAAGCAATTGGGATTGGAGTCTCCATGCAGACAAAATTAATAATGGCTGTTTTGGTTATTGGCTTCGCCTTAGCCTCAATTGGTCAATTGCAAAAACTCACTCATGCAATGGGCGTTTTAGCGATCGACGCTCAAAAACATGAAATGGTAAGTCTCAGCAAGTGGAACCGAGCCTTAAATTCGCCGTCAAAACATGACTAAATCTCACGTCGGCAAAGTCTCCTTAAGGCGATGTGCAGACATTTGACCATTGAGTTTGAGCGTTGCGTGAGACCTAGGTCTCGAATTTAATATAATTTTGTCATTCGAATTATTTGGCTAATTTGCATTGGAGACAATAAAATATCTAATCATGGCTGAAAGTTTAGAAAAAATAGATTGGATTGTGGTTGGCGTCAGCCAAGCAATTGTATCACGATGCGAAGATGTCGCTAAGTTTTCTAAAAACTCCATAAGACATTTCGCAAATATAGATGATTTATTTGCCGCTTATGAAAATATTTTAGGCGTAAAGTTTGTGGTAATCATTGGAATCGATGCTAACGGCAAAGAAGTTTCAAACTTGGTGCAAGTGACCACGCAATGTTTCGCTGAAGCTTACCAATTGATTGTCATTGAACGTAAAATACCAGCGGATGATATGAGTTTCATAAAAAAATCAGGTGCTCATTGTCTCATTCAAGAAAATGAATTTGTCGAAACTTGTAAGCTAGAGTTTATTGCAAACCAGGCAATCAAAGGCACATATATTCCGGTCAAGGCTGCAGAGCTAAAAGTGGGATCGACAATTGGCTTTGAAATATTTCATTTGATGCCGCTCAATCAAAAGTATTTAAGAGTCATTTCTAAAGGCGAAACTCTTTCCGAATCAAAGAGAAAACGCCTACAGGATGTACCAGAATACTACTGTCATCGAGACGATGTTGAACTCTACGCTCAGTACCTTGAAGAAAATACTGATAAAAGCGCCGAAGGTTTGGCCTCTCGCTGTCGGGCTCAGTTTTTGTCACTTAGTACCGGATTTGCAGATCTCGTCTTACTAATTACCGATCCAAGTGCTTCTTCTTCCTATGATACAGGCAAGAAACTTTATGAAAAATGTCGAAAGACAGCCAATGAGCTTTTAACAAATTTAGGAACCGTAGACTCGACTTGGGATGTGGTGACGGTTTCAGCCGTCGATGATTTTGGCACAATTGAACGCTCGCCTGCAATAGCAGCTTACGCTGGCCTTCTTAGCCTCACCAAAGACATTGGCAACGCATCAGATGTTGTTTTGAGTGCTATGCTTTGCGATATTGGTTTCTTAGAACTTAAACCCACTATTGCCAGAAAAATAGCTCTAGGCCAAGAATTAAGCGCTGAAGAAAATGAATTTTATGGGCGTATTTCTCTGGTGAGTCTCAATCGTTGTTTATCTCGAAAAATTCCAATTCCTGAAAAAATGAAGCCTATCATTGTTGCGGCCTATGAACGAGCCGATGGCAAAGGAATTCAAAAACTTGAAGGACGAGATGTGCCGCTTGAGGCACAGCTCATCCACTTTTGTAGATTAGTGGATCAGGCCTCAAATATAAAATGGGGTGAAAGTCGCAAACCATCAACTGAAGAGGTTAAGCAAAGTATAATTGCGAAAGAAAATATGAGCGGGAGATTTAGCCCGCTGCTCATTCAAAAAATCACAAACGCCAAAATATAATGATTCTAAGAAACGCTTTTAATTAGAGCCTTAATGGCGTTAAAATGTGTGAGCGGGTAGCGCCCAATGAATGTGATCATCAAAGTTTTTAAGGCTTCAAGCTGGGTCATTTTTTCAAAAGTCACCAGCCTATCAAAAATATTGGCCGACTCAACAAAAACGGACATAGGGTTGAGTTTGTTCTCACCCAATTTTCCAGGAAATCCACTTCCGTTAACATTTTCTTCGTGCTGCAATATGATTTGAGTAATTTGAATATCCATATGCTTTAGGTCTTTTAGTTTTTCTGCACCAGTTACCGGGTGGGATTGGTAGATTTTTATCTCTTCTGGGGTAAAGTTAGCGCGTGAGCGCGCAACATTCTGATTAGATAAAATGTGTCCTAGGTCGTGTAGAATTCCGCCAAGAGCAATGAAAGAAAGATTACGCAAATCATTATAACCAGTTTCTTTAGCAATCGAAACAGCAAGACTAGCGACAGATACTCCGTGATGAGCTAGATTTTGATCGGTATTTTCGATTGCTAGTAATTTTTTAACAGCGTTATCTTCGGCCAAAAGATACTCTGCAAACTTTTGCGAGCTCTGTTTTGCCGAATCATAGGCTACTTTATCCGCAGGATTTTCAAACAAAGCTTCAGCCGCAGACTGCTGAACACCTTGAATAATTTGAATTCTGTTTTCTTCAGTTTGTTTAGATGATCGATCATAGGCTTGCTCAATATTGCGGGAAATATAGTCCCGCAGAAGTGGCTCATCTTCTTCACGGATATAAATCTTTTTTAGATTTTTCTTTTTTAATCGAACGAGTCGGTCCCCCTCAAAACTATCACCCTTGTGGAGCAAAAGTAGATGTTTTGAGGCAACTTCAACATAAATTTCAAAGCCAATTTTTTGTTGACCCCTTAATATACTCAGTCGGACCGGCGCGTATGACATTGATAATCTTCACCAATATTGTTAGGCTAAAAGTTCTGGTGGGGTAAAATCAAAATGAATGAACTCGTAGCTGATTTTAAAAAAGAGTCACAAGAACTAGTCGGTAAAATGTTAGTTATCCTTGAGACAATTGAGGGCGACTCTTCAAGGTTTGCACAACTTGAACAATATGGACAAATCGTAGATCGAATAATGGGAGCCGCAAAGAGTCTCGCTCTGATGGAGCCTGATTTGAAAGAGGTCATGCAATCGATCGGAGAGTATAGCGAGCTTTGTAAGGAAGTTGCATATAAGGGCTCGCAGGTGCCCAACAATGAAGCTCTGTTTAGTGCCGTGGTAGGGCTATTGTTCGATGGCGCAGAATCAATAGACAGAATGTTGAGCAATATCGAAAACCAAAAATTTATTGATTTTAAAGGGGCACTCAATAAGACATTTTTAGATCGATTGCTCTGGATTTCAAAGCAATTCGGAGCAAATCTGCGTGGCACACTTGATACCACTCAAAATAATAGCGCCTCCGAAATCGAGATAATTCTAAAAAAATTTGGACTTTAAGCAGCCTTGCGAGCAGCTGTTTTTTTATGCGTCTCTTCAAGTTTTTTCTTTAAATTATCTGGAGTAAATGGCTTGATAATATAATTGTCAACGCCTGCCTTTAGCGCTTCTGCGACTTGAGGAGCTTCAGATTCAGCTGTTAACATTATAAAAGGCACACTTTTAAGCTTTGCATCAGCGCGTACCCGCTTTAGAAATTCTAGTCCTGTGCAGATCGGCATATTCCAATCTGAAACAACGAGTCCTATGCCTGAATCTGGATTAGAAATAATTTCCCATGCAGCATTTCCATCAGCAGCCTCAGTGATTTCTTTTAAACCAAGCTCTTTGCAGGTTTTTGCAACTATCTTGCGCATTGTAGACATATCGTCAACTACCAGAACTTTAGTATTTGCATCAAACATTTTTAAACTCCTTATTTTTTAAATTTTCTCTACCATAATTTCAATATGAAAAGGACCCGCTGTCGTTTCGAATGGAATCACAATCGTGGAGCCTCGTCCGTTTTGTCTTAGTTTTAATTTTTCACCCGACAAAATTGTTGGTAGCGCGCGATCTAATGTATAACCCTTGTGATCATTCAATATCGTTTTAGCGGCTCCAAAAATCATATTAAGAATTTCACCAGCGGCATCCTCAATGTCTGAAGTAATTTGGGCATGCACCTCACCAACCATATTTTCATATAGTTTCAAGAAGACACTTGATGAGAAACACAAACAAATAGATCCAGTAAAAGCTGGATTCGACAAACTGATCACGCCAGCGATCTGGATGACGTTGTTTTCTTCTTCCACTTTTAATCTTGGTTTACCGGGAGTGACGGGCATATTACATTGAGTTTGCAATACGCTAACTGTTCCAGTAATAAAGGGTCTAATAAATTCGGCATCAATTGATCCCTTTTTTGCTTGCGACTTTGCTTTTGCAAGTGCCTCTTGTTTATCTCTTACAATGGTTAATATTCCAGAGAGACCATCTTGGCTAAGTTGCTTTACAAGCTGGGGAGAGGCATTAATTGCAAAGAGACTTTTTGATTTTGCTTTGAGCGCCGTGTGAAACAAAATAAAGGTTCGATAACCCTTTTGTTTAAAGTCTGTTACGTCTGCTAAATCAACAATATGAATAATTGCAGGACTTTCGGTCCAGACCTTAATTTCATCTTCAAGTTTAGGAAATTGATCAACGACCGGAGGACACTTTATAAAGTGAATTCCATCAATTTCATGGGTTTGCATATATACTTTTTTTTCTTCAACGACTTTCAACGGTCGAGCAGTATTGTCCGGCATAAATATTCGAGCCTCCAAGGAATACTAATTTGAGATGACTCAATGCTTTTCGGCTTAATTTGTTTTGCCTAAAGAGAATATTTAAAAACTTTAATTTTCAGGACCTTAGTTCAAACCTTACTGTTCAAATTAATTTTAATATTCAGTAATATTTCTATTAATCCGAATTAGAAAATATTAAATAGTTCAATTCACAAATAAAATAGGAATTTATTTATATGTCAGCTAATAATTTGGGTGTAAATCAAGATAATCGTAAGGTTTTGAGACAGTTTCTTTTGCTTCCAATAATTTTAGGAGCTTTATTACTCGCAACTGGGATAATGGGTATTTATATTTCCAATTCTTCATCTCAATTTTTGAATCAGTTGAATGAAAGAGCCCTGGGACCGACCGCAGCCTTTGATGAGATCACAGTAAATTTAAATGAACTATCGAAAAACCTCCTTCGACTTGACGGCGCCGGGCAAACACCAGAGGAAAAAGTAAAAACTATCAAAAGGGTTTCAAATCTACTAAAGAAAATTTCAGGAAAAGTTAAAAATCAAATTGAAGTTGGCAAAGGTGCCCCTTATTCAGATTATTTGACCAAATGGCAAGTGACCTGGACTGGTCTTGAAACTCTGCTAAAACTAAAAATAGATTCGCAGTCCGATTTCACCCAACAAATTTCTAAAGTGGACGGACAATTAGTCGAACTCATCGAAGGAATGTCAAATATCAATACATTTATTCAGGCAGATGTTGAAGATATTTTAAAACAATCAACTGCCTTTTCTAAAAAAGCCAGGAACATACTAATATTCACGCTAATTGGAGGTTTTTTAATCGGTCTTTTATTTAGCATTCTTATTGTGAGAAGCATTCGAAAACTTTTTATGATCATTGATGAAAGTAAAAAGAATATGCAAACCTTACTCGATAATCTCGATCAAGGATTTTGCGTATTTGATGAGGCGGGAAAAGTTCTTCCGGAAGTGTCAAAAGCAGCCAAGCTATTCTTTGGTAAAGACCCTGCCGGTGAAACCATTTCTGAGATCATTCCGTATACTGAAAAATCAAAACGCTCATTTCAAAGCTGGCAAGAACTTGCTTTTGGTGGAACTTTAAGTTTTGAGTCCTTTCTTCCGCTTGCTCCGAATAGCTTTGAGCACGGCGAGCGTTATGTTGAGATGGACTTCCGTCCGATTTATCAAACACAAGATCCAGAAAAACTTTCTAAAGTTATTTGTATAGCATCTGATAAAACAGAAGAGCGAAAGTTTCGCTTGAAAGCCGAAACTGAAGCTACCCTGGTGAAGGTTGTAATGACCATCCTTTCGGATCGTAGGAGTTTCGTTGACTTCGTTCTTGAATCGCGGAAAAATTTTAGAGATCTAGAAGCCGAAGTAAAGGCAGCTAATCCAAAATTTGATGTCTTATTTCGTGGAATGCATAGCCTAAAAGGCAGTTGTGCGGCCTTTCACATGACTCAATTGAGTAACGACGCACATCACTTTGAAAGTCAACTTTCAGATTTGAAAGGTGCTGAGGGGGAGAAGCTAAAGCAATATATTCCAAACTTAAGCAGGGGCCTCGAAGCCTTAAACAAGCAGTTTGAAGGCTTCTTAAAAAGCCATGAAAATGTATTAGGCCCAATTGAAGAAAGTTCAGACCGAGCCAAAACACTTTCTATGCAGATCATCAATCAACAATGCCAACTCATTGAAAAGGAAATCGGCAAAGAATCTTCAGTATTTAAGAGCTTCATTGAGAACTTCGTACAAGATGACATCGCGAAACTTTTTCAAAGGTATGAAGGCGTGGTAAAAGGAGTTGCTGAAAGACAATTCAAATCTGTTGATTTCGAAATTGAAAACAATAAGGTCAAAGTATTTTCTGAGCCTTATGGACCACTTGTTGGCTCTTATATTCATGTGTTTAGAAACGCTATAGATCACGGCTTAGAAGACGAAGAAGTGCGAGTGGCAAATGGAAAGCCAGCAACAGGAAGCATAAAAGTTCTTTTTAATACTTTCCGAGATGACGGCGTGGAAATGCTTAGAATAGAGGTTCGAGATGACGGCAAAGGAATTGATCCAAAATTTATCAAACAAAAAGCCGTTGAGAAAAAAGTGATTAGCCAGGCTGAGGCAGATAGCTTGAACGATCAGCAAGCTATTCAGCTATTATTTAAAAGTGGCTTTTCAACCAATGATGTCGTAACTGACCTTTCAGGACGTGGAGTTGGTTTAGAGGCGCTTCAATACGAAGCTAAAGCTATGGGCGGTAAAGCCATGCTTGAATCAGAGCCTGGTATTGGAACTACATTGATCGTAGATGTGCCCTACCATAAATTTGTGGTTAGCTCCATTTTGGTTTCAAAACCTTCACAAAAGAGTCTTGTTGCTTAATCATTTACAAGAAAAGCTCACCTGGGTATTATAAAAGTACCCAATTGGTTCAACAGATATTTTGAGGACCTCATGCTATTTTCTTGGTTTCTTTTATTTCAATTAATTGCCAATGCGAGCGAGCCTACGGGGCAATCGATCTTCGACTCTGGTATTCTTTGGCACAATGAAGCTGGTCAAGAAGTTAATCTAAATCAATTCAAGAGTGAGGCTCTCGTCATTGGCCTAGCGTACACCACGTGTCGGATCACTTGCCCTTTAGTGGTTCAGCAACTCAAAGATATTGAAAAACTAATGGATCAGAAGTCTATTCAAGGTGAAATTATTTTTGTGACAATCGATCCAGACAAAGACACGATAAAGCGCCTAGCTAATTACAAAAAGAAAATGAATATTAGATCTTCTCGTTGGCATTTTTTAAGAGCCTCAAATAGTGAAACTCGAAACTTTGCCAAAACCATTGGTTTTGAATTTAATATTTCAGACGAACATATTTGGCACGATCGAAAAGTTCTCTTGATTGATGACAAAGGCCACGTGCGAAAAAGCCTAGAAGGCTTTGATGCTACTCTTGATGGGATATTTTAATTTCAAGGTGTCAAACTAAGGACTTTAACTTTTCCTAGTTTAGAGTCCTTCGGGATAACAGCGATAGTTCCTGGAGTACTCGCAACTTTATCTACAACTTCTTCAACGCTGTCTAAACTGGCTGGCGCACTGGCAAGTACCCCACCAAAAACTTTTGTCAGCCAATATTTCTTGGCTTGAATGGCCGACATCGACATAAATTCAGTTGCAACGTCGTCAGCACCAGTGGCATCCGGGCTTAGAGTCACAATTACAATTTTTTTTCCGTCTTTCCAAGTCGTCTGATTGGCAAGTAATATCTGTTTGATCTGAGCCTTTGAACTAGAACTTTCGCCCACACCCGGATTGACCAAGATAGTATAATCTGCCGCCCCGACCGTCTTAGTTGCAAACATAAAAAAAGCAAATATGCCGATTAAACTTAGGTTTTTTAAATTTGGTATCACTTTACTTACTCTCCTAAAAAAATTAAAGATCAAAATTCAAATCAAACTACCAACCGTAAGACCAATTGAGTTCGGTCAATACCGTTTCATGGCGATTAGGATCAACATCAGGAATTCTCATTTGCGCACCAATTGAGGCATCTGATTTAATATAGGTTACTTCAAATTTTAAGGCACTTGCCGGAGTGAACTCGTACCTTGTACCAACTACATAATTGCGAGTGGTGGCTAATAGTCCAGGGCTGCCAGAATCCGGCTGCGCATTGAGATATGCATCGACATCACTGGTCGAGTCCAGCTCAAAACGTGCATAGGGCGTAAACTTTCCGAGATGATAGCCAAACTGCGAGTAAAGAAGATCGAGATTAGTTGTTGGTGCGAGCCCAAGATCATTGGTAGTCCCGTCTAAATTGGTAGTTATCGTATGTGTGCCGGCAACATAAGTATGAGTCATGTGCTCGTATTCAGTGAACCACTCGACATCCGGAGAATTATAAACCAAATGAGCGCCACCAATGACTTCTTTGCCCTTGGGACCAGATGTTGACGTCGAGTTTCCGCCGCCATCCTTCGTAAATCCACCGGGTAAATCACTGACGTAAAAATTCGCGCCAAAGCGCAACCCATTCACAAATTCGTAATAGATCAATCCATTAAATGATTTGGTTTTATTATAATTATAATAAAATGCCGGTGGATCTTTTACCGGAGGGCGACCATTTCCGATGTCGAAGATATACCCTAAATTTCCACCGCCAACAGGTCCGTTTCCGCGAAGCTCAATGCCTGTTTGATGGGCAGGCAAAAGGCCACCAGTATCCTCGAATCTTCCCATAACTGGGCGTGTTGCCGAGGTTTGTAAATAGCTGCCATGGTGAAAAGTTTCATTCCAGTAGCCAAGTGCTGTATGATAGCGACCCACAGCCACTTTAAGCCAATTATCGACCACATACTGAACGTAGGCTCTTTCAGCATCGACACCAACGCCGGCATAACCAGGCTGAAAATTAAGCTCAATGAGAAAATTGATCTTCTTATCAAGCGGTTTAGCTAAGAAAAAATCGATATCGTGGATTTGAAAGGAGTCGCTGTCGTCGGCCACGCGGTGAACGAGGCTGACATCTGCAAAGCCCCTCAGTGGGACGCCATCATTTGCATCGGCTCGCACTAAGTTAAAGCAAAGCATCATAGATGCTATTAAAATTAAAGGGGCTGCAATTCGTTTGAGCATACTCACCGTCTCTCCTTGATCAAAAGCTAATAGAATAGAAACATGATGCAACGAAAGAATTCCATATGGCTGATGCAGTGTCAATTTGTGCCTGCATTTAAATTAATTTTTAATTTATGTCTCGGCGTAGGTTTCAATCTAAAAATTATGAGCTTGTATTCGGTATTGAATTATTCGTCAGCCTCAAATTGCAATTTATTTTGGATCGTCGAAAAGGTGTGAATCTCCATGATCAATTGATTCTGGACCATTAAATTAAACGATTCTAAGTATTGGGAAAATCGACGCTCAGATGTGCGCAAATTTTGACTTAGTGCTATTTTTCGATATTCAGCCAGCTATCGGCGCTTAGGTTGATAAAATTTACGCACCTATTCGGCAAGGCCTTCGGCCTAGACGGACTGCTGGCCAGTATTGTATCAAGACAGACCTACTTAAAGATAGTTTTTTTAATTAAAATATCTATCTTTAAGTAGGCTTTACGATATAATATATCTATCTTAAGGTAGGACTTACAAATGGATAAAAAACCCCTCAATTTAAGACGTAAAAAATTGGATTCGTTGTTGTCTGAACCGATCAGCCTCCGCAAGCT
>JAYVXS010000204.1:0-4425 GCA_043784965.1 Bdellovibrionales bacterium | reverse complement strand
CTACAATGACACCTTTGCCACGGGACTGGCTCCAGGCTTTTTTCGCGCCGATGTCGCGCATGCCCCATTGGTTTTTGAAAAGTGGATCCTCGCCGCTTCCGCCGGTACTTGAAAGTAAAATGGGCAAGTCAGGTTTCTCGATTGGTGTCGGAGTCTGCGGAGTTGCCTGTTGCTGGCTCAATTCAAAGAGTTCGTTTAAGAGATTTGCACTCAGATAAGTGCCGTTTTGAGAGTAATCTTCGATTAGTCGAAGTTCAAAGTTGGGCTGTAACTTGAGAACGTCAGGATTATTCTTTAAGCTTTCAAGCTTGATTAAGTTGTGTGCATCAGATGGAAATCGAATGCGGGCCCAATTTGCATAACCGAGATTCTCAACAACCAGTCCTCCGCGCAGACTTAGTGCTGAATATTGAATCAGTGCTCGTTCAGTTTTGAATTTGACCAGTATATCATTTGGGTCTTGAGCCGCCTGGACTCCTTGAAAAAAAGTAAAGCTAGTGATCAGTAGAACAGCGAAAAATTTCATAATGCCTCCATGCACTTCTGTTTAACAACGAAATTTCATAATTATAAGGTTTCTCGGGAAGGATCGAGCTCATGTATACTCATTGACGTCCAGAAAGACCCTAAATAGTTGATGCTAGTCTAGGCCGTTCGTGAGCCATGATTCAAACTATAATCATTCGATCAGACGCAAGCTCCCAAAAATCAGCATTCTCAATCCATTTTCATTGAGATTCTTCGGGTTTAAGTTATGTTATTTAAACACTTAGGGCCCGCGCAAAAAGAATTTTACATTTTTAGCGTGGCTAATTTAGCCTTTAGCTCTTAGATTGAGGTGACTCTTGGGAACTGCAGATCCGTCTGAACGAAATGCTGATCAAAATGCTGATCAAAATGCTGATCATAAGGTCGATCATAGTATCGACGAACTTTCAAAATCCTTTGCATTTGCCACTAAGCTAGACGATCTCGTCGCCTGGGGGCGAAAAAATTCGCTCTGGCCAATGCCTTATGGCACGGCTTGTTGTGGAATTGAACTTATGAGCGTCATGGGTCCGAAATATGACTTGGCTAGATTCGGTGCCGAGGTGGTGCGATTTTCTCCACGCCAGGCCGATCTTCTTTTAGTGGCGGGTACGATCACTGAAAAAATGGCGCCAGTCTTGGTTCATATTTATCAGCAAATGCTCGATCCAAAATATGTGATTTCAATGGGCGCTTGCGCGAGTTCCGGAGGATTTTATCGCGCTTATCATGTTTTACAAGGAATTGATCGGATTGTTCCCGTTGATGTATTTGTGCCGGGTTGTCCGCCAACTCCCGAGGCGGTTCTCGACGGTATAATGACTCTTCAGAGAATGATTGCAGAACACAAACCTCGCCCATGGAGAGATAATTGGAAGGCACCGAATTATGATCAACCCAGATAATCAAACTTCGCCAAATAATTCGCAATCAGGTCAGCAGCCAAATAGTAAAAACTTAGATAATATCAAGGCTGGACTTGGCGAATTTTTCGGCAATAAAGTAGATGCCTATCGATTTCGCACAAGTTTTGGCGATGATACCATTGAAGTTCCAAAAGAGGAGGTTGGAGGCGTACTGCGCTACTTGAAAAATCAATCGCAGTTTGATTTTTTGATGGACGTTTGCGGCGCCGACTATCCTGAGCGCAAACAACGCTTTGATGTGGTCTATCATTTATTTAACTCAAAAAGTTATCAACGTGTCCGCGTGAAAGCTAAACTTGCTGAGGGCGAGACCATTGAAACGGCAACTACGATCTGGAAGGGCGCCACATTTTTTGAGCGTGAAGCTTATGATATGTTTGGCATGAAGTTCGATGGCCACAAAAATATGAGTCGAATCCTCACACATCATCAATTTGTCGGACATCCGCTACGAAAAGATTATGAGGCAGATCATCAGCAACATTGCTCAACTGCTCTACCCGTACATTTTGCGCCAGATCCGAACTGGAATCCAACAGGGCGAAATTTAGTTCCTTTAAATATTGGTCCGGCCCATCCAGCCACTCACGGAACACTCCGGGTAATGGCCGAGCTTGACGGCGAAACCGTTGCTCGCGCCAATGTTGAACTCGGATTTTTACACCGATGTTTTGAAAAAATGGCTGAGACCCATCCCTATAACCAAGTGATCCCTTATACAGATCGATTGAATTATTGTTCGGCACCTCTTAACAACGTGGCTTATTGTAAAACAGTGGAGCGTATGTTGGGTGTGACTATTCCGCCAAAGGCTCAAGCCATGCGGGTGATTTTATCTGAACTTGCCAGAATCATTGATCACTTTGTGTGTATTGGTGCGAATGCAGTGGATCTTGGTGCGCTCACCGGATTTTTTCATCTATTCACTTATCGTGAAAAAGTATATTCTTTATTTGAAAAGCTTTGCGGTGCTCGGCTGACAGTTTCACTTACTCGCATTGGCGGCATGGCTCAAGATGCGCCTCCGGGTTGGTACAAAGATGTATTACAGGTTTGCAAAGAAATCAGAGAAGGCATTGATGAGCTCGACACTCTTTTAACTGGCAACAAAATTTGGATCAAGCGAACGCAAAATGTCGGGCGCATTTCAGCTGAAGACGCAATTGCTTGGGGTTATACTGGTCCATGTTTGAGGGCGACCGGTGTGCCGCTGGATTTGCGTAAGGCAACTCCTTACTACGGTTATGAGCAACTTGATTTTGATATTCCAGTCGGAACCTGTGGCGATGTATTCGAGCGTTATTTGGTTCGCGTAGAAGAGATGCGCCAGTCGCTAAAAATTATCGAACAAGTTTGTAAAAATATTCCCGAAGGCGACTATACCATTCGGGATCGTGGAATTGTTTTACCAGAGAAAAAAGACGTTTATGGAAACATTGAAGGTCTGATGAATCACTTTATGCTCGTGATCAAGGGTCTTAGGCCGCCGGTTGGCGAAGTCTACGATGCGACTGAGGCAGGAAATGGCGAGCTCGGGTTTTACTTGGTGAGCGATGGCTCAGGGCGACCATATCGGCTTAAAGTACGGCCACCATGTTTTGCAATTTACCAAAGTTTTTGTGAACAAATCACCGGCGGTCCACTTGCTGATGTGATTGCAATTTTAGGAAGTATGAATTTAATCGCCGGCGAATTGGACCGATAACGGGCCGATAAACCAGAAATCGCGGAGCGATTTATTGAGACCAGAAATCGCGGAGCGATTTATTGAGACAGGAGCCCAGGATGTTTAGCTTTTCTAAAGACGGCCTTGAGTTTGTTAAAAAAGAATTAACTCGCTATGAGAGCAAGCAGTCGGCAATTATTCGCTGTTTATACAAAGCTCAGGATGAAAATGGTGGATGGTTGAGCGCCGAGACCATAAATGTTGTGAGTCAGGTGATGGATATTCCAGTGGCGCAAATTGAAGAGGTTGCGACTTTCTATACAATGTTCAATATGAAGCCTCAAGGTAAACATCACATTCAAGTTTGCTGCACACTTTCATGTGCGATGGCGGGCGCCCGTGAAATGACCGATCTTATGATGAAAGAATGTGGCGTTAAAAGTCTTGGCGAAGTAAGCCGTGATGGCAAGTTTAGCTTCAGTAAAGTTGAATGTCTTGGCTCTTGCGATACGGCCCCAATGCTGCAAATTAATCGTGATCCTTATATTGAAAATCTAAATGATGAAAAAGCTTTGAAGTTGATGAAGGAGCTTAAGTAATGGAAGTCAAAATTCTTTCAGAACACTACGCCAATCCTGAATATCGTACACTTGCCGGCTACAAGCGTTTTGGTGGTTACGAAATTCTCGTAAAAGCCCTTAAAATGGAGCCGCAAAAAATCATCGACGAAGTGAAGGCTGCAGGCTTGAGGGGGCGTGGCGGTGCGGGATTTCCAACTGGTATGAAGTGGGGCTTCTTGCCCAAAAACAATGAACCTAGATATTTACTTTGCAATGCCGATGAATCAGAGCCTGGTACTTTCAAAGATCGTTTGATGATGGAGCGTGCTCCTCACCAGTTGATTGAGTCGATGATCATTTCATCTTTTGCGCTCAATGTGAAAAAATCCTATATTTATATTCGTGGAGAATACACCGGGCCAGCAGCGATCCTTGAAAAAGCGCTTAAAGAAGCCTATGAAGCCGGCTATCTTGGTAAAAATATTTTAGGTAGTGGTTTTGATCTTGAGCTTGATCTTTTTATTGGCGCCGGCGCTTATATTTGCGGTGAAGAAACTGGTATGATTTCTTCGCTTGAGGGTCTTAAGGGCCAGCCTAAGCTGAAACCGCCATTTCCAGCGGTGAGTGGTTATTTGAAAAAGCCTACAATCGTTAATAATGTTGAGACTCTGGCTAGTGTGATTCACATTTTAAGAGATGGCGTTGCCGCCTATCGTAAGCACGGTACTGAAAAATCACCAGGCAC
>JAYVXS010000203.1:0-13847 GCA_043784965.1 Bdellovibrionales bacterium | reverse complement strand
ACTATGCTCAGAAATGCTTGCGACATAGTAATTTCTTTAGGGCAAGAGCGCTTAGGTAGCGCCTATAGCTGATTATACTGGCCCTGACATTGCTGTATTTAAGAAGCCAAGTGTTCCTAAAGCTCGAGAAAGGCCCAAAATGACCTTAACTAGACCTAAAATTCACTTATGTATTGCCTTCAGTCTGACCCTTTCATCTTGTGTAAAATATCAACAGGGTGAATTCTCTCTACCTGAAAATTCAAAAAAACAAGACAACTCAATTCCTCAACTGAATTTTCAATCAAGGGTCTTTCAAATCAATCCGCCAATCATTGGCAAAATCGGTGAATCATTAGATGCCGAATCAGTAAAAGCACGAGCTTCAGGGGTTCAAAATCAACAATGTGCTCAATTTGAAAAGCTGGTCTGGCGCGCGAACTTCTCTAGGCAATCAACTGATTCAAAGAACTTATTTCCAAAGGATATTCAAAATGAATTTGATAAACTGCAGTACAAAAAAGATACAAATCCAAAGATAAAAAGTCGTATAAAACTCTCAAAAAATGAATTTTCTTTGCAAAGAGGTGATTTCTCTCTATACGAAGACAATCCAAGCCCTATTGATGTAATAGAAAGTCTAAATATATTCCCAGCTGAAATTCTTCTACAAAAAATTACTCGAGAAACTGCCGTTGGCTTAACCCCAAGCATGCTTTTAAGATACGCCAAAGCAATCAACGATGATGCACATTTGAAAATTACCAATATCCTAAGTGTTAAGAAAGTGGCCGGTGGTTTTTACGGCGAAGGCATACACTCGGTGCGAGACAATCCATGTAAAACAAAGATAATAAATGGCATTCATTTCGGTGCAGCATTGGCAGTCGCCATTAGTTTTAGATTTCAAGATCTCAAAGACAAATTGGAATTTCAAAAAGAGTTTGGCACCGACAATCCTTTTTCAAAGCAGCGAGCTGAATTCACCGATCTTGCAATGAGCGCCAGTCTTAATTCTAAAAAGGCCATGATTGAGCTCAATGTCGCTCAGATTGGTGGTTCGCTTGAAGAAACAAAAAAGTTTGTAGCCCAATCTTCTTGCACCATCGAAAAACTTGAGAAGTGCCGGGACATTCAGCGAGCCATTTTGATGCATTTCTTTAATCATGAGCTTAAAGCCCCGACCTCGCTAGACCAGACCAATGGGTGGGCGGCAGTCAATTTCGAGATATTTTCCTTTGCTCAGAGCGTAAAAAAATAAGCGAAGCCTAGCCTCTCAAAAAATTTAATTTTTCACGATGAGTATTCGTGAGGGTTTAAACTCTATGAGACGAAAGCTTTTGGAAAACGAAAAAATTGTAAGAAAATGGGGCCAACTTAATTTGTCCACGCACCGCCTGTGGATCGAGTCAGGTAACGACGACAACTACTTTCTCAATTCAATGGACCTCCATCAAATTCAAGGTCATTCGATTCTTAAATACAGCAATGCGTTTTTACTCACACTTGGACTACTTAGCTTTTTTGCCTGTCCACTTTCGGTGCTCATTCTTAAATTCGCTTCGCGGGAGTTTTCATTCGGCATAGATCCCAATATGCAAAACCTTCTTTTCATTGCTTGTGGCGTAATCTTCATAATGATCGGGGCTAACTTTTTTTGGAGATATCAAAGCAGTCGCAGACTTACCCTCAATTTTCAAGCTGGAGCACGAAATATCTATTTTCGCTTAACCGGTGATTTTGCGCGTATCGATGATGCTTTAGCCTTTTCCAATGCCGTAGATGCTCAAATCCTTCAACTTAAAGTCAAACCAGAAAAAGCTCCCGAAGAAGATTCTGAAGCCACCCGGACTGACAGAACGCGAATGTTCAAAATTTCATAGGCAAAATTTCATAGGCAAAATTTCATTGCGCTGAATTTCCTAGACAAAACTTTTGTTGATAAATATTTTTTATGGCAAATTTTATAGATCAAAGAATCGTAGCCAGTGAGTCGCTAGTTTACAAATATTGTCCCCTCAATTAAAAGCTTAATACAACTTCTGCAAGATTTGCCTTGCTTCTTCGGCGAAGAACTTTCATATTTGTTCACCATGAAAGCTAAGTCTGGACGCTGTATAAATATCACCAGTTCGTTTGTTACAATCTTGAGTGTCTCCGGAATCTCAAAACATAGCTTTTTACCGTCGACAGAGAGTCTTAGCGTTAAGATTGGCGATCTAGTTGAAATCAAAGATCAGCAAGTGAAGCTTTTGACCAAACAGCTTTCAGCAAAAATGAAACTTTCAGAAAGAATCCTACATCCCAGACGCCGCAAAGCTATGAAGGTCAGAAGCCTTGTAGAAAATGCAGTAAGAGAATTTTTCACCAAAGGCGATTTTATTGAAGTCAGAACACCACTTTTAGTAAAGTCTCCTGGAATGGAGGCTCATATTGACCCTTTTCAACTTAGCACAGGGGCTTTTCTGCCAAGCTCCCCTGAGTTTGCCATGAAAAAATTATTAGTCGGTGGTCTTGAAAAAATTTTTCAAATTTGCTCGGCCTTTCGAAATGAGCCGTTTTCAGCTTCTCACCGACCTGAATTCACCATGCTTGAATTTTACCGAGCCTATTCGACTGACCAAGCGATTCAGCGAGATTTCGAACAATTGGTTGAGTTTTTAGCTTTGAAAATAAATGGCAACACTTTTATCCATTATCAAGGGCAAAAGATTGATGTCAGCTTGCCTTGGCCAAGACTTCGTATTGACGAACTCTTTCAACAACATCTCAATGTAGATCTTAAAGTAGAAAATACGCCAGAAAAATTAAAATTACGTGCGCAGCAGTTGAATCTGCACACCGCTGCCGACGACACTTGGGACGATGTCTATTTTAGACTTTGGCTTGATCAAATTGAAAATAAGCTTCCTCAAGACAGAGCTGCCTTTGTTACGCATTACCCTGCTTCACAAGCGGCGCTCGCCAATCTCGAGCAAAATACCCGCGGCACTTGGGCAAAGCGCTTTGAAGCTTATCTTGGAGGGCTTGAGCTCTGCAACGGCTTCGATGAACTAACCAATGCGACTGAACAGCGAAAACGCTTTGCGGCTGAACTCGACCTAAGGCGCCAATTAGTCAAAGACACTAGCCTTCCAATTAGCCCAATTGACGAAGAATTTTTAGCAGCACTTGAAGAAGGCATGCCCCCATCAGGCGGAGTTGCTGTCGGACTCGATCGCCTCATTATGCTTTTTGCAGATGAAGACGATATTGAATATTGTTTTTGGCTCAATCCGTATATCGCCGTCACTTGATACTATTTCTGCACCTGAATTCGACCATGATTTGCATTGTATAAATGGATAGGTGTAAAACTAATTTTCAACTGTCCGGTGATTTTAGTCTTAGAACCTATGCTAATTGCCTGACTAGATGGATCGTAGTTCCAACCATCATCAAAATTCGGGGCAATTGCTTTCTTCATAACATCAGAACCGGTCATAACCAAGAGAGCCTTGTCCATTGAACTTCCGTCCATCTCTGGCTTAAAATCGGGAATACTTGGTAGCCGGATCACTTGCTTTGGAATGCGCACCGAAAGGTCTCTGCCGATTTCTGCAAGCTGAGCACCAAACTTTTTCGAACACAAATCGAGTGCACTGCCATTGATAATGGCGATTAATTGTTCGACTCGCTTGGGCCCTTCCGGCCCCCCATTGTCCTTCGCACAAGTTTTATTTGTACTGGGCGACAAAACGCCTACCACTGAAACCTTATTACGATCTCCACCCTTGAGTTTAAACAAATCCTGAGCCAAATTATCTGGCGCAATATCAACTCGTCCGTCATCTGTATCGCTAATGAAAATAATAATCAAATTTGCATCGGCGCGGTAAAATCCTTTATTATTACCTTGTGCCAGTTCGGCAGAAAGCGCTGGCAAGATTGGAGTAAAAAGCTCCTCAAACGCGGGCCCAGGCTGTTCACCATAAATCAAAGTTTTTTTCATCACTTCAACATAGTTTTCTGTATTCTTTGTCACAAATCGTGGGCCATCCAGAAACTCTTTTGACAAAGGATCCTTCGCATCAAACTTTGGATTCTTAAGCGGAATCAAATGCCCTAGCCCACTATGATTGCGAATGTTTTGGCCATGAACGTCTTTGTCAAAGTGTACGCTATCCCAAATAGTGACCATACCAAAATGAAAATCAAGCAATTGATTATCAGCAAAACCTTGCACAAAACCCTCAATATTTCGCGAAAGATTTTCTTGATGAATGAACATACTCATTGAGTAGTCAATGACCACCAAAATATCGACTTTGGGAGTCAAGTCGTAGGTTTTAACTTCAGAAAATACTGCCGCCGAACCATTGCTTTCTATTGGGGCTTCACGCTTAGGAGAATTTGGCGCGCATGCACTAAGTATAATACTAAGCGCAAAAACAATTGTTTTATGAAGAGCCATTCTCATTTTTTCTCTCCTGATTTTAAAGCACTGATCTTAGGGGTGCTGAGCGCGCAACTCTTAGCGCTCACTTCGAATTTAGCCTCATCGAGCCACTCTTCAGATTCTTTTGGAAATGAAATCGTATCGCGAGAACTCGCAGTTTTTTTAGAAAACTTTTCGCCGGCTACTCGCTTGAGACCCATTCGCTGAATCGCCTCAATCTCAATAATATGCATCTTTTTAATTACCTTTTGAATGTCTGCAAGTTCAGCACTTTTTTTCTTTGAAGCAGCGCCCTGGCTCAATCCCTGAATACGAGGTTTAAATCTCTCTTTAAATAGTTTCAAATCATCAAAAACACCTTTATAATTGCAAATTCGTAGTTCAGCTATAGCGCCGATCAAATATGCCTCAGCCCCAACCACTTCACTCAATACTTCAGCGCTCATAGTATTGTAAAGTGCAATAGCCTCTTCAAAATCACCAATATGAAGTTCAGCCCAAGCTCGTTCTTCAAGAGACTCAATCCAAAATTTCGATGTCGATGGAATCTGCTTGTAAACCACGATAGCTTCATTAAACTTTTTTTCTTGAAACTTCATTCTAGCAAAAATAAGAATCGCTTCATATTTATTTTCGCCATTCGCTTTTTTTATAATTTGTTTGAGAAGCTTCTCAGCCTCAGAATTCTTTGAGTTTTCTACAAGCGACGCAGCACTTTTAATATCAGATGAAGTCGATGCCGCAGCATGCTCTGCCAGACTCTGCATCAAACCCCAGGCGAATAGCATGATCGCGAATTTTGCTATGCTAAAATTTATTTTCATCATAAAGGCTCCACGTCTTAAGACTTCTTTTAGAGTAGGATTCCTAACGAGATCTGGCCGATCACCAAATTTTCTCTGCGAGTCGCATCTTGAAAAGGCGAATCCTGGTATGATTGATAGCGAACTTCAAGATGCGAGGTAAAATGTTGGCTCAACCAAACTGCAATACCAATCCCGCCCGCGAGAGTGTCAGAATTCATTCCAGACATAGTCTGGGTCTTGCCATAGCCAATCAAGGTATAAAGATCAAAATGTGGAACCCAAGAATTAAAGAAATTCATTTTGCCATAAACGGGATACCAGCACAAAGTTGCAATCTCTGAGTTTTCTGGGTTATCAATCCCAGGGACTTGAACGCCGCTTCCATGGGTTTGCTGTTGTTGCTGGGCGGTGGAGTATACCGAACTAGCCTCAGAGGTTAGATTATTGATGAAATTATTGTAACGAAATCCAAGTGACCAGTTCGGGTTTATATGAAAATCTAAATAAGCACCGAGGTTTTGTGAAGTTAGATAACTGTCTCCCCCACCTATATATCCGTAGTTCCCGCCTACTTCGAGACGAATATTTCGATCCACTGCACGCCGCTGAACGATTTGTACACGATTTTTGGGATCCATCGCTCTTGCTCTTTCGATCAACGCCGAATCATCAGCCAAAGAATCCAGATCCTGCTCAATGCTAGCATTCGCTGAGCTAGATTGAGATGCGCTCTGCTTGCTAGCGACTGACTTCATAGATTTCGCTTTCATTGTTGCCGCTGAGGCCGGCAAATGAATGGCCCAAATCCCGATAAAAGCAATCATGGCTAAAATCATTTTATTTTGCTTAGACGATTTCATAAATATTCTCCTATTGCTTAGCCGGTTTAATAGCCATGGCATCACATGAGCTTGATTTAGCAGCGATCAATAATTTTCGTGTCAGATCTGCTGATCTTTTTTGGCCGTCGAAATTTGTCACCAGATGAAATTTCATTATGTAACTGCCAGTTGCCTTACAGCTTGGAGTCCAACTCATTTTATAAAAACGATTTGACGCTGCTTGCCCCGCTACAATTGTAGCTTTGGTATCCTTCGGATTTGCGATCTCTTCAATCTTTGGTTTGCCAATTGGATCACTTGAAAAATTTAGAAAACTGACTTGCGGCGCCTGGATATCACCTCTTTGATTTGGCGTCTTAACTTCAAAGTTGAGAGAAAATGCTTCGCCGGCAATTGCACTATTTGATCCAATAGTCCCATTAGGGTCGCCATCAAAATAGACAACTGGAGGTTGGGCGGCAAATTGAACGCGGGTACATTGATCAACGGCCGCAGACTCTAGACCTGAAATTTTACTTTTGGCAATCGTTGAGAAACACAAATTAACAATTGATGGATTGGGATCTGCTTTTGCAGGATTGTGCTCACTTGGTGGCACCGGTAGTGCCTGAGCATTCAATTTCATAGTATAGCTAAATGTAAAAACGCCATCTTTGTCAGGACCCGAAACCAATGGCTGATTCGGACTCATTTTATCTGCCCAATTGAATTTGTGATTTTCGTCGTTACGCGCGCCCTTATAAGATATCACTTCTAAACTCGGCTCATTCGCACTTGAGTGCGCGGCATCAAGCACCTTAATTTTAACAGTCTGATCTACGCCTTCGTTGATCACCTGTGGAATTTCAATGCCTATTACCCTTGGTCGCAGCTGAGTATGCAAGACGAGAATCTGAAGATTGAAATGAGCAACAAAATTGGCAATGATTGCAGGCCCGGTCACGACATGAGCCACAAATGACACATTTGCAGTTTGTACCGTCCCCGCACCAACGAACCCAACTGGCGGCGTCCAACGAAAAACATAGGTATTCTCGTCCTCTTTGGACTTGCCCTCTTTAGACTTAGTTAGCGTGCTGCTCTTTGGCTGATCCCATTCAAAACTTAATGCCGCTTCGGTTATGGCGGGATCTGAAATTTTTAAACTCAATTTCACCTCATTGGCCTCTCCCTCTAAAAAAATTGGCGTCTTGGCCACACCATCTTCTGACAGTTGAGAAATGCTCATGACTTTATCGAAAATAACTTGATTATTTTGATTAGCAGAATGAAGTGGGACCAGCTTCAAGTCTTTATAGTCTTTGGTAGCATCAGTCTTGCCACAAGCTTGAATAAATGAAGCTGCGAGCAAAGCACCAAAGAGTAATGTTTTAGTTTTAGGTCGGGCCTTCAGCTGTCTTTCGGTCATTAGAAAAAGCTTTCTCATACATTCCTCTTTACGTATTGTTCATACGTTTAAAGTTAAATGGGTAATTTACTTTTACGAGTACGCCATTTCGCGGCGTCGGAAACTTCCATGATTTCAATTTTGCTAATACGCATGCCTCAACAGGGCTTGAATGCATACTGGTTCCTGAGATACCAGCCTCATTCACATTTCCGTATCCACCTATAATAAAGCGAACAGTCAAACGACCTGATAATTTCGCTTGAGCTTGCAATCCCTGTTCATAGCAAAATCTCAACTGACCCTGATGCCGCTGAATTACTTGATCAATTTCAGACTGGTCAAGGCCGCCTTCGACTTCAACTTCACTAACAACCGGCTCAAAATACCCGCCGCTCGAACCCACCAAAGTCATCTTGCCGTAGCCTGCCTGGCCTCCGCCCTTGCCATGTTTGCCATATCCACCGCCGCCTTCAGCTCGTGTACCCGGTCCAAGAGGGGCACTGGTTAGACCCTTGCCATAAAATGAAGTTTGCATTCCGCCGCTGCCACCGCTGCCACCAAGTCCCGCTCCACGAGTTGTCTTATGACTAGAAACCTTGACGCCGCCGACATCCTTTGAGTTTTTCATCGAACCCAAAACTGCCAAGGCTCCCATCGAATTCAGCGCGGGCTGCTTGGCCTTCGCTATATTATGATTTCTACTTTTTATTACATTAACCGGCGACTTCTTTACAATTTTTTGAACTTTTTTAACCGCTTTTTTAACTACATTTTTAGCAATTTTTTGCTCGATGTGCTTAGTTTTATTTTTGTTAGGGGCAATTGCGATCTTTTTCTCTTTTGCTATCGGCTGTATTTTTGCCTCTACTTTTTGTTCTTGCTTAGGGACAATAACAATTTCTTGAGGGAGCACAACTGGTGGCTTTGAGAAGAATAGGCCGGTCAATAAAACCAATAAAATGCAGGCAGCAAAACTAGATGTCCACTTCAAGCTTTCTACTATTTGAGTTTGATCGTCCTGAGGAAGAACCATACTTGAACTCAAATTATCTTCAGGCGAAGCCAGGCGTAAGAATCCAAGATCACCAACGGCTACTTTTTTATTGAGTTGAGCAACTGATATATGGGCAATTTTTGTGTAAGCAACTTTTGCTTCATCTAAGGAGGTCAGATCACTTACCAATTCGACTCTTCTCAAATCAGCAAGAAAAATTAGTTCAGCTTCGTCAGCCTCGAGAAAGATCTGCCTAACAACTTCACCTTTTTTATTTTCGAGCACACAAAGTTTTTTCATTTCATCACTCCTGAGCGCCATTGCCGCCCCCGATTCGATTCAAACGATCTTTGAAGTCTTTTCTGTATCCAATTAGATCAGTTAGTAATTTGTCGTCGTCTACCTTAATTAAAGCCTCATCTGGATATTGGTACTTTCCATTAATCAATAAATCAGAAAAATTATGCTCAGTCTTGACGTCAAGCTTCGGACCCTTCGCCAAAGAAACATGGGTCGTTGCCGCCGACACATACGCTGGCACAAAGAGTGGTGGCAAAATTGTAGTAAGTAGCAAAACTAATTTTATTGAATTATATTTCATTGTGCACTCCCATTAACTTCGCTCAATCTTTGATCCAAATAGGCCACATAAGTATGATTGTTAGCTTTCTGCTGAATCTCCTTAAGCTGCAACAATCGCTGCACATCAAAGGGGCGGGCTTGGGCCTCGGCCTGCGAAGATTTAATCAACTGCAAGCTAGGACGCCTTGAGATTTCTCCTTCAAGCCTAACCACCGATCGAAGCGCACTTTGTCTTTGTGATGCCGGGGCAAACTCAATTGCTAGCTTAATTTCTTTAATTAAAATTGACCGAATCGAACCGCTGGCGAGTCTAACTTCTTGATATAAGTGGTCCAAGTCACCAATAGACCAAAGTTTTGAAATTTCGACATCTAGCTCAGTTACTTTCTGCATATATGGAATTGCCTGATCAGCTAACAGCTTTTTATATTGGCGGCGACTATTACCCTTAATGTTTTTCGGCACCGGAAGATTTTCAATATCCAATGCCAAATTCTTCTCTTGATTCAGGATGGCGTTTAAAGTCATTAATTCGAGCGTCCAGTCAGCCATTTTAAGAGTCTGATCAAATAGCTTTTGCGCTTGTTTAATCATGGCAATCCTAAGACGAAGAGAGGCCTTTAACTTTGCAGGAGTAGCAGCATCAAGCCTTGTACGCGCCATCAAGCTCTTATGCTGTTTAAAATTTTGAATAAATAAAAACCTGTTCAGCGTCATCCCTTCAGTCGTTTTTAATATGCCATTTTGCCGAATTAATCTTTTAGCAAAACCATAATCAAAATCACTGGCAAAAATTTCTAGTCCCAATCGTGCGCTCAAACTTATATCGTGGCGCAATGCATTTCGATACTTTTCAAACTCCATCTTTGGGTTTTTCGCAGTCCGAATGAGCTTTGCCATCACCTGATCTTTAGCATTCTGATTTTGACTTAGTACTAAAAACTTTTGATAAAATGGCTTCGAATTTTTGCCAGCCAATTCAGCGAGTACAGCAAGCTTCATGGCTCGATCAGCCGAACTGAGATTACTCATCTCAAGCTTTTGTGCCAAACGAAAAGCTAAATCAAATTGAAATTGCATTTCGGCAACCCACTCTAAACGTGACCGAGCCAGTTCTGAATTAGCCGAACTCAATTTCGGAATCTCTAGAATCTGCTTGGCAATTCTTTGCGTAGTGTCTAAATCTCGAATTTTCTCTGCCGCAGCTAATTTACTCTTTAACACTCTCAATATGTCCTTGCGATCCAAGTTTCTGAGATCTATCTGCTCTAAATGGGCCAGTCCCGACTTAATTTCCTCAGGAGAACTTGCAGCGTTAATTCGAGCACTTTCTTGTGTGAGAATCGCATTTCGCGAGATAGCCTGAAATTCAAAACGGCGTTTCGAAAATGCATTGGCATATTCTTGGGACCAAAGAATCAGACGGCTCTGATCGTTTAAAGCAATTAAAGCCTCAATTGAAGTATCTGCCGCCTTGTCCTTAAAAAGTGAATCCTTAATACTTCGTCCATCTGAAGATTCAAGCGCAATTGCATGAAGTCTATTGGCCGCCTCAGCAAATTTCTTCTCATCATAATCCAAATAGGCTCGTTGATATCGAACACTTAAAAAATTGGCACCTTTAGAATTAACTTGAATATAGTGGTCATAGGCTTGTTTTTTAGATTCGGCATCTCCCTGGCGCTCAGCTACATCGATTTCACCCATACATGCACCTTCAAAAATTTTTTCAACATGAGCATTGTGATGACTCGCCTCTTTTGATATTGCAGCTAATGCAATATCGGCTGATAATCGATAGTATTTAATCGCCTCTACGTAGGCATGAATATTTTCAGCACACTGGGCCGCCCAATAGCTCATATCAATATCTGAATAAACACTTAAATAAGAACCATAAGCGTGAATTAGTGCCAAACTTGTAGTTCTGGAATCGGCTTTTGCCCAATCAGTTAGTAGCTTACGAAATTTAAGTCTAATGAGGTCACAATTCTCTTTTTTTGGGTCACAAATTTGCGTCTTCAAAGTATGAACAAAAGCTTCAATTTCTGAAGCCGCTTCTGCTTTATGACCCAAATCATATTGAATCTGGGCAAGCCTCAAATGCTCTTCATAATCAACATTTGACTTCTTAACTTGTTCACCTAAATACTTCCATACATATAGCGCCTCAGTTTTCTTTCCGAGACGATCAAGTTCGCCAGCTAAAAAAACTAAAATTTCACGCTTTGCTGTCTCAGGAGTGTTTTTTGACAGAAAATCAATTTTTGTAACATTGACTTGTGTATGGGCCAAAAAACTCGCGTAGTCTCTTGCGACTTCTTCACGAAAGGTAATTTCTTCTTCGGGAACTTCTCGTAAAACAGACTCAAGAAGTTCAAGCGCAATTTTCTCTTGGCTATTGTGGTAATGAGTCCAAGCCAGCCGACTTTTTATTATATAGGCTTTCTTTGGCTTAAGCACCAAAGCAGCATTGAAGTTCTTTTCGGCAAGTTTGTATTTGCCTTCTGAAAGGGCTTTCTCGGCAATTCCCAAATAGGACTGTACCAACAACTCATTCGAATATTTCTTAGGTCGACTTAATACTTTAGCAAAAAGCAATTGCGCCTTTATTTTATTGCCAATGAGTTGATAGAGATGTGCTGTTTGCGCGAGGACACGTGATTGTTCGTCGCCCTTCAAATCTTGCAGAGCACCTTCATAAATTGCGATCGCTTTTTTTCGATCTAACTCAGCTTTCTTTAAGGTATTAACTTCCGCATTTGAATCTTTAACTTCATATAGTCTCGCCCGATCAGAATAGAGATCGGCAAGACGCAATTGCATTGGCATATAGGATTCAGAACTTTTCTCAAGCTTAGTCAAAACCTTCTCCATGCGAACTACAACAGCATTGGTTGTCTCGAAATCAAGAGTTTCGGCCTGAAGGTTGAATCCAAGTAACAAAGAAACTACGAATGATAAAAACTGAATCAGTTTTTTCATTTCTGTCTTCATTTTGTACTCGCCATTGAGGCCAATACAGCAAATTGAAATTTTTCAATGCCGGCTTGGGCCGCCGCCAGAATTATGGGGTTCATTTGTGAAAACGGAAGCTTTCGGTCAGCTTGAATTATAAGGGTCTCTTTTGGATTTTGAACCTTCAGTTCGCGCAATTTTACCGGTAATTCAGCTAAAGATAACTTTTTTTGATCGACAAAATATTCACCATTCAGCACTCGAATAACGCTACCATAACTCAAGGGCTCCGCCAATTTCGCTTGAGGCATTTGCATCCCACCGCGCATATCAAAAGGAACTTGAGTGTTGCTGGCATTGGTCAATAGATAAATGACTAATATTGAAAAAGCATCGATCAAAGAGGTCAAAGTCAAGCTAGCTATAATCGACTTTTTCAATCTCGACTTTTTTTGAGAAATTCGTGACTGATGCGATATCGCGCCAGAGAGTAATCCTGATCTTTTCAAAATTTGAGATCTCGCTTGTGAAGTCGCCATTTTTAAACTCCTCTTAAAAACTTCTGCCGAAAAAGGCAGCGCGCAGCAGATTCTCTTACATGGGCGAAATACCCATATCGCGAATTCCGAACCTCTTAAATTCATCCATGATTCGAATCAGATTGCCATATTCAAAACCCTCACTTGGAGCGATGATACCAGTAATCAATTTCGGATGAGCCTGGTGAATTTGCGAAAGCACACGCCCAAGCTCGCCCCAATTTGATTCTCCGCCGACTGCAGTAAGCTTAAAATTCATTTTTCCAGAAGCCTGACTCGAATATTTATCAGAGGATTTACCGGAGGCACTCTTCACTTCTATTTCTAAATCACCGCTATTGATGGTCCGAACGGTTAGGCTTTCTTTTGTGTCGACTGGGCCCTGAGCTGCGCCAACACTTTGACTTGCCTTCATGCTTGCCACTTCGATCCAGACAACGGTCATTAATAGAAAACAAATGCAGACTGAAAGAATGTCAAAGATAGGGAGCAAATTAAGCTCAAAATTTAAGTCATTTTTATCTTGGGACCCAATCATAGACATATAATTAACGAACCTTTCTAGCCGGAACCGATTCGTATTTAAAACTAAGTAAATTATAAACTGAGAATGCTGCCTGATTGAGATCCTCAGCTAGGGTGTGTGCTCGGTTCATTAAAACCGCATACATAACAAGAGCCGGAATCGCCATAATTAGTCCATACGCGGTTGCATGCATCGCCATTGAGATACCGCTCGAAAGCAAGGCGGCCTTTTCAACTGGGTTAACATTGGCAACACCAGAGAATGAATCGATCAGACCAATGATTGTACCCAAGAGTCCCAATAATGTGCCGACGTTACCAATCATTGCTAAAAAACCAGTGCGCTTTTCGAGAATTTCATTTTCAGCTAGTAAAACTTCATCTATCTTAGCTTGAATTTCTTCTCGGCCACCCATGTCTTGAGCCGCTTGCGAGCCAACGATGATCACTTGCGCGATGGGTTGTCTGTCCCCCATATTTTTCGCTTTGATTATCGCTCGGTCTAGATTTCCTCTGCGGATATCCTCTTCAACTAGCTTTATAAATTTTCTCGAATCAATTTTACGATTGATATAGAGGGCAAAAACTCGCTCAGCGATAATGGCAATTGAAAACATTTGAGCAATAAAAATCACCCACATCCAAATTCCACCGTGTTTAAATGCTTGGCTTACACTTGTTATCATTTCCATTTTATCTCCCTTGATAAGTTCAGTTGATAAATTCGATTAATTAATTCAACTGATAAATTCGACTAAAAAATTCGACTAAAAAGTTCGACTAAAAAGTTCGAC
>JAYVXS010000202.1:0-4440 GCA_043784965.1 Bdellovibrionales bacterium | reverse complement strand
ATGCTTTAAATTGCGGGATTCATAAAAAAGTTGCGGGACTCAAATTGATTTTTCAATTACTAGGCTAGCCTCCGAATGGCATGATTAGTGCGTTCTGGTAGCTCAGTTAAGCTGAAGCTTCTGGGGAGGTGCTTATGTCTCGCAGTTATAAAATATTTTTAGAATGCATTCTGTTTGTTGGTCTATCAGCAAATGCTAGTCCACAGAAACCAGTTCCAATTAGGCCATTGAATCTAACCGGAGAATACACGCAAAAAACCGATGTTTCTTTTCTGGCAGTCGAGGAACGGATCACTTGTCTTAGAGAGTCTAGTAATAGTGATAGTAACGGTGATCCTTGTTTGGAGAGAACCATTAATAAAGTGAACATTTTGAAAGTCATTGAATCGAAAGATGAGTTTTTTGTTCAGATTTCGATTATCGGCGGCAATCTTCATAGTTGTGACTTTAGTGGTCTAATGACATTAAAAGATAATAAATTGGTATACGAAGATGCCATTCCCGATGAAGCTTATATTTGTAAAATTGAAATTGAGCCGGGACTTCGACCGGGGCTCAAGGTTTCAGCTGGTGAGGCTTGCAACCTATACTACTGTGGCTTTGGTTTAACACTTTCTGGCACCAATAAAGGTTTTACTCGTACGGGTGAAGGATACGAAATTTCACATGAAAATGCAGTTAGACGTATTAACGAATAAATTATGGCGAAGTGGTGAAGTGCAATAAACGCTGGTTTTTTTGTTTTATGTGTAAGAGTCCGAGATCAGGAGCGGTGAGACTGGCAACCTGATTTGGGATGCAGGGCCAGGGATCATCGCACCAGGCGGTAATTGCTGTCGACCCATAACCGCAACAAAAACCGAAAGCCGTAGCAGCTGCCCGAAAACTGCTTTATACAATTCGACCAACCCAAAGCAGATAGTACTTAAATGGTGGCGCGTGAGATGCGAATTTTTAAAGATTCACATCCCACGACTCCGCCATCCGTTGTGAAGAACTGCCCATTGGGATTTACCCAGAACAGCTCAAGAGCTGGCATTTTAACGACTCCTTTTTTCTGGCTTACGCATTGCACGTTCAGCTTATTTATCTGATTTCTTTCACTGCTAATAGATAAGAGACGTTTGTTAAGAAAGGATTCGCCATGGCGAAAGATGATATTTCTGATAAAAAACCTCAGGGCTTTAAACTCAGTATTGTCTATTTCTTAATCAGTCTACTCGTCGTTTATGGACTCAACGAATTTATAACCTCATCAGCGCAGATTAAAATGGTGCCGTATAGTGAATTTTTAAAGCTACTCGACACTGATAAAATATCATCCGTGAGAATTTCAGAGAATAAGGTTTCTGGGGAAATCAAAGTCGATAATAAATCCAAACCAAATATAGTTATGAGCATTCAACCTAAAGAAGATAGTTTGACGCAAAAACTCTATAACAAAAATATAGAATTTACCGCTGAGCTCAAAGATCCGCTTTGGACATTTATTGGTACCTGGGTTTTGCCTGCTATTTTTTTGTATTTTATTTGGTCGCTAATCGTGAAACGTGCTGGCGGAATGCCAACTGGCTTTCTCTCAATGACCCAATCAAAGGCCAAGGTTTATGTTGAAACCAAGATCAAAACTAGCTTTGCAGACGTTGCTGGCATTGAAGAGGCTAAGGAGGAGTTGCGTGAAATCGTCAATTATTTGCAAGATCCGAAACGCTATGCACGACTTGGCGGAAGAGCACCCAAGGGAGTTCTCCTTGTCGGCCCTCCTGGTACTGGCAAGACACTACTTGCACGAGCCGTTGCAGGAGAGGCCATGGTACCATTTTTTTCAATCAACGGATCTGAGTTCGTTGAAATGTTCGTGGGTCTCGGAGCAGCTCGCGTGAGAAATCTCTTTGAGCAAGCCCGAAAACAAGCTCCGTGTTTATTGTTTATAGATGAAATAGATGCCATCGGAAAATCCCGGGCTTTCGGTCTATTGAGATCTGGCGGCAACGATGAAAAAGAACAAACACTCAATCAATTACTTGCCGAAATGGATGGCTTTGATTCTTCTGAAGGAGTGATCATGCTTGCCGCGACCAACCGTCCAGAAATATTGGATCCTGCTTTATTACGTGCTGGCCGATTTGATCGACAAGTTTTAATTGGCAATCCCGATCAAAATGGCCGCCTGCAAATTCTTACAGTGCACGTGAAAAAAATTAAACTTGATCCGCAAACTGACCTCAATCGTATTGCCACAATGACTTCTGGATTTTCGGGTGCGGATCTGGCAAATTTAGTTAACGAGGCGGCTTTAGTCGCCACCAGAAACAATAAGGATGCGGTGACTGAAAATGACTTCTCAATTGCGATTGAGAGAATTGTAGCAGGCCTTGAAAAAAAGAGTAAGATTATAAATCCAAATGAAAAAAAGCGTGTCGCAATTCATGAACTCGGTCATGCCACCGTTGCACTAGGACTAAATGTCGCAGATAAGGTCCAGAAGATCAGTATCATCCCCAGAGGAATTGGTGCCCTAGGCTATACATTACAACGTCCACTTGAAGATCGCTATCTTCTCGATGAAAATGAGTTGCTTGCTAAGGTCGCTGTGCTATTGGGAGGCCGGGCCGCCGAAACAATTTTCTTTGAAAAGGTTTCGACAGGAGCCGCAGATGACTTAGCTAAAGCTAGTGCTATTTCAAGGGCCATGGTCACCCAGTTTGGCATGAGCCAATCCATTGGTCTTGAGAGTTTTGACTTTAATCAGAACCCAACTTTTCAAGCGCAATATGAAATGCCACTTAAGCCAATCGCCGAAGGCACTTCGAGAGAAATTGATCTCGAGGTGAAGGCAATTTTGGAGAAAGCCTACCAAAAGGCATTGAATATTATAAATAGAAATAAAGTATTTATCGAAGCTGCCGCCAAAAAACTTCTAGAAACTGAAACTCTAGATGAAACCCAAATCGCGTCACTTTGGAAAACAAATAGAGCAGTGGTTAATCAACTTGAAATTTAGATGCATCTGCGAGATGCGTCTGGGAGAAGGAATTTTACAATGGATGAAATTAGTGCCCATTGGCACGCCTATTTCATCGCGCTGGTAATCGGCCTCCTGATCGGCATTGAACGTGAACGAGCCCATCCGAATGAAAAGATCATGGGCGTTCGAACATTCATTCTAATCAGTCTACTTGGCGCCATAGCTGGCGGTATGCAAAACTCATGGATAGTAGTTCTACTTCTAGCCTTTTCTTTAGGGCTCATTCTAATTTCATACTTCAACCAAACAAACTCAAAGGCCCGCGGTATTGACCCTGGCTTGACAACTGAGTTTGCCGCAGCAATTGTCCTATGTCTCAGCTATGTGGCGCACCAAGCGCCTTCATTGAGCGCCACGCTTGGGCCTGTCGTCGCGCTTATTCTTTACTCAAAATCTTCGTTGCACCACTTTACCTATTCTATAAAGCGTTCTGAGCTTGAGGCGGCACTTCTGCTCATTTTAGGAGGAGTGGTTATAACCCAACTCATCCCCGACCACATCGTCGACCCATGGGGAATATTTAACCCAAGAAGGTTTGGTTACATCATTCTGATGCTAGCCAGTCTCGAATTTTCAAGTTATATAATTGCAAAAATTGTCGGTGAAAAAAAAGGCACCATAGTATCTGGCTTTTTGGGGGGATTGGTCTCAAGCACCGCTGTGCTACTGACATCAGCTCGAATTGCCTCGAAGAATGTGGCTGCCTGGAAACCCATGCTGGTGTCAAGTTTGGCCGCAAAGTTGGCTGCACTCATAGAACTTCTTGTTATAGTCGGTTTGATTTCTCCACCTCTACTGGCGAAAATCCTATTACCGATTGGAGCGGGAGCCATCATTTGCGCCTTAACACTATATATTTTGAATCGCAAAATGGAACCACATGAAGCCAAAACAAGCCCAGAATTTCCTCTCGACTGGCGCGGAGTTTTTCATCTAGCCATTTTGCTCAGTGCTATATTAGCGACTGTTTCTGTAACGAAACATTGGCTGGGTGACTCCGCCACATTAAGCCTTTCATTTTTCGCAGGTCTTTTTGAATTGCATGGTGTATCAATCGCCACGGCCACCATGTTTAGCCATGGTCAGCTAACTGAGACAGCCGCAGATTTGAATATCTCCTTCGCGGCCATTGCTAGTCTAATTTTTAAAATGACGATCTCTTGGGTGATTAAGCGAAATAAATTCGCAGTCGCACTTACTTTTTCATTTTTGCCAATGCTTGTAGCTATCGCTTTGGTGACCTGGCTCACTCATCTCAAATAGTCTTGATTTGTTTGGCAACTGATTAAATTGAAAAGTTTAGCTTTGGCTAGCCCGGATATTTCATCAGATTTCTGTTGCAATCGCCGCTTCGCTAGTCTGGCCGCTTCGCTCCTGGCGTTTTCGAGACCTTTTCATTGCGACAACCTGCT
>JAYVXS010000201.1:0-4450 GCA_043784965.1 Bdellovibrionales bacterium | reverse complement strand
TTGTCGCAACGAAAAGGTCTCGAAAACGCCAGGAGCGAAGCGCCCAGACTAGCGAAGCGGCAATTGCAACAGAAATCTGATGAAATATCCGGGCTAGCCCTCTAGCTCCTTGGAACTAAGAGCACTTCGACTTACACTTTAAACGTGCACGAAACTTTCAATATTTACAGCATGGATCGCCACGGAGGAATTGTTATGCGGAGCACTCAGCTGAGTTGGTTTCAACTCATTTCAGTTTTCATTTATTTGATACTCGTATCCTCACAAACTTATGCCGCGAGCGTAATTAAATCCAACGCGAAACAGGCCATTGTTCAGCTCGATGAACTAGAGTTCAGTGTTACACAGGGCGATCAAGTCGTGGTTATGAGTAACTCCAAAAAAGTCGGGATTCTAAAAATCACTCAAATATCTGCGGGCAAAGCCAAAGCTGATATTTTAAAAGGCAAGGCTCCTGTTGGCGGACAAGTCGTCACCGCCAATGCAGCCGGGGGCTCGGCGCAACGTAGCGATGCACCGACTACTAATGCTCGCAAGTGGCATTTCGGCGGCATGGGTGGCTATTTAATGAACTCACAAACGACAACTCTCGCACAAGGCGCAGCCTATTCAGAAGATGTTGCCCAGTCAGGAAATGGCTATGCCGCCAAAGCTTTTGGCGAAATTTCAATTTCTGGAAATCTCTATTTTCTTGGACGCTTCGGAATCCAAACCTTTAATGTTGCAGGCTCGGCCATTCAACCCGTCTGTAGCGGCCCAACTACTTCCTGCTCGACGCAAATCATGTACCTCGATGGCGATGCACTTTTAAAATATAATTTCTCAGGCAAAAAATTCTCTCCGTTTGTCTCGTTTGGTTTGGGGTTATTCTTACCCATGACCAAAGCTTCAACGGCGCTGAATTCAATACCAACTATTTCAGTTTTCTTTATTGATGCTGGAGCTGACATTCAGATTGGCCAACGAGCCTTCATTCCACTTTATTTTGAGTACGGTTTGTTTCCACCTTCAAACCAAGTGAAAACCAATTATATGGGCCTGATGGTCGGCTATGGGATTAGACTCTAAGTATGGCTTGATTCGCTATTATCCTGGCTTCTTGCCAGGGTAGCGAAGCCTAAGTATTTACCACCCGGGTAACGCCCATAATACCTTTTATTTTCTGAAGATCTTGAATAACCTGACTGAGCTCATTGGTGTCTTTGACTGCTACATCAAAAACACAAATGGCTTTTTTATCTTTAGTCGTTCTGATTTGCGCATTGTGAATATTCATTCCGCGAATCGCAAAGGTCTCAGTCATATTTTTTAGCAGCCCCGGTAAGTCCTGACTCACAACCCGAATGCGCACAATTCTTTCAGACCCATTTGGCGTTGAGTTCACGCTCCACTCAACTTCAATGCGTCTGGCTTGATCGACTTCAAAGCCGCGCTCGCAGTCTACTTTATGAATTGTAATACCTCGTCCACGGCTTATAAATCCAACCACAGGGTCGCCAGGTATTGGATCACAACATTTGCCGAAACGAACCAGCACATCTTCCATGCCGTCGACCTTTATGATGCTTTGAGATTTCTTCTTTTTATTGAGTGCGTTTTGAAAAACTTTTTGAATGAAACTAGGATTTTCTTTCTCAACGGCAACTGAATTTGGCACGAACTTCAGTACGACATCTTTCGCCGTCACTCGCCCATAGCCCACCAAAACAAATAAATCGTCAGCAACATTTACCCCCAACTCTTTAAATTTTTGCTCAGACTGATCTAAATATTTTTTCATTCCGAGGCCGTGCTTACGAAACTCTTTTTCAAGTAAATCTCGCCCAACCTCAAGTGCCCGTTGACGCTCTTGATTTTTAACATAGGCCCGAATCTTAGACTTTGCCCTGGTTGTAACACAAAATTTAAGCCAGTCCTTTGATGGCTGTTGATGTTGGCTAGTCAAAACTTCAATTGCATCCCCGCTTCGTAGTTTTGTTTTAAGTGGCACCAACTTACCGTTAACTCGTGCCGCTGCACAATGAGTGCCGACATCGGTATGAACGGCAAATGCAAAATCGATTGGCGTCGCCCCGTCTGGCAATTCGTGTACTTCTCCCTTGGGGGTAAACACATAAATCTCAGCCTCCCAAAGATCACTCTTGACGGTTTCTAAGAACTCATCAGGATTGCGCGTCGATTGATGAAGCGAAACCAAATCTCTTAACCATTCAAATTTTTGTTCAGTATTAACATCGCCTTTGCCACCTTCCTTATATTTCCAGTGAGCCGCAATTCCCCGCTCAGCAATTAAATGCATTTCTTGGGTGCGAATTTGAATCTCAATTCGCTCACCCGCAGGGCCCATGACTGTTGTATGCAAACTCTGATATTGATTCACCTTGGGCATTGCAATGAAATCTTTGAAACGCCCTGGGATCGGCTTCCAAAGCGCATGAACATGGCCTAAGACCTCATAACACTCTGGCACGCTGGGGACTGTTACACGAAAGGCCAACACATCATAGACCTGCTCGTAGTCAATATTTCGCGCCGTCATTTTGCGATAAATTGAATAGAGATGCTTCGGTCGTCCTGAAATTTCAAATTTTAGTTTGGCTCGCTGAGAGAGCTCATTGGCCAGTATACGCTTGGTCTCATCAATATACTTTTCACGCTCTTTCTTTTTCTTCGCGACTTTTTGAGCCAGTTGATAATACATATCTGGCTTTGCATAGCGAAAGCTCAAATCCTCAAGTTCTATTTTTAATGAACTAATGCCGAGTCGACTAGCAAGCGGCGCATAGATGTCGAGGGTCTCTTGGGCGATGCGAACCTGTTTATCTGGGGGCATATGGTTCAAAGAACGCATATTGTGAAGTCGATCGGCCAGTTTCACCAATACCACGCGAACATCTTTACCCATGGCTACAATCATTTTGCGAATATTTTCGCCTTGTTTTTCATGCGTATTACGAAATGAAATTTTTGAAATCTTAGTGACACCGTCTACAAGATCCGCGATGTTCTTTCCAAAATTAGCCTCAATATCAGCGAGTGTAACCTTGGTGTCTTCAACTGTGTCATGTAATAATCCAGTTATGACACTTGCCATATCAAGCTTAAGATCAGCCAAGATCGCAGCTACACCAAGCGGATGAAAAATATATGGCTCACCACTCCGTCTCAATTGTCCAGTGTGGGCTTCTTCAGAAAAACTATACGCTTTTTCTAGGATAGAGCAATCTACCCCGGCGGGTAGATACTCGCGCACTCGCTCAACCAAGTCCTCTATAGTCTTCGGCTCTTTTTCGCTAATTCCTTCTGCGAACTGGAATTCGACCATGACTTTAGCTGTGCTCCCAATACAAAAGATGAGACTCTTAATCGGTTTTTTCTAAGCGCTTAAATAGGTTTCTAAGCAAATAAATCTCACCTATTTCAAACAACTATCAGAATATATGATTTTGAGATCAAAGGCTATACTCGTACTCTGCCAAAAGAGTTCAACCTAACGATTGGACTTTCAGATTTGATTTATTTCAGCCTTGAAGATAGCTCGCCAGAGTAAAGGCTCCTGTTTTTTGTTTATGCCTTGGTCTGGTTAAGTTGGGCTAGTCAAAGCCAGGAGCGAAGCGCCCAGACTAGCGAAGCGGCGATTGCAACAGAAATCAGAGGAAATTCCGGGTTAGGGGCCTTAGTACTTTTTTTGTCGCGTTGCTTTATTTTGAATTTATTTTGAATTTATTTTGAATCACTGACAATTAGAATTTCAATTCGTCGATTTTTAGCACGATTCTCTTCAGTGTCATTTGGCGCGACCGGCTTTTGATCAGCATATGCAACCGCAGTCATCGACTTTGGATCCACTTGATTTCGAGCCGCCAAATATCTCAATACCTTTGTTGCTCGCATCGCTGAAAGCTCCCAATTACTCGGAAACTTGGCCGTATGAACCGGCTCATTATCAGTATGCCCCTCTATAATAAGTCGACGTTTTGAATCCTTCAGAAGAGCTCCGATTTTATCAAGTGCCGCAGCTGATGAAACTTTTAAATCAGCCGACCCGCTTGCAAAAAGAGAAGATGCGGCCAGTTGAATCCGGGCGCCAATCGTATCGTGGTGAATTTCTTGAATGGCATCTTGAAATTCACCTTTGTCTAATGATTTCTTCAATACTCGCTGAACATAGTCTTGAACTTCTTGTGGCCCGGCACTCGCCGGCGGAAAAGATTTGATCGGCGGATCAACCAAGCTGCGATTTTCAGATTCAGTATTGAAATCGCCCTGGCTCTCACCAATACCAGATCCACTAAAATATTTGCGAATGGATTTTTCAAACTCTTCTTGCTTCTTTAAGTCATGCTGAGAGGTTGCATAAAGCACCGTAAAAAATGCGAAGAGCAAGGTAATAAAGTCGGCATAAGAAACCAGCCAACGCTCATGATTTTCAGGCTCTTCTTGTCGTCTT
>JAYVXS010000200.1:0-4455 GCA_043784965.1 Bdellovibrionales bacterium | reverse complement strand
TGTTTAACGAGTAAAGATTCATTAATTCCCAACTCAGAAAGATAAATGGGAAAAAATGACGAGAAAAATTATAAATACTAAAAATATTTTCAAAAATGACGGAGCGACACAAAAATGTCGTAAACGTGCAGGTGTGCGAAGCCATTAACCATCAGATAAAATCTATTGATGGTTAATGGGCCACTTTAGTGTCCTTTTCTTATGTAATCGTGTCCTGCGGCACTCTTCATAAGAACGGAGGCTCGCGATTTAAAAATAAGTTTCGATTGTTCCATTTACTGATTGAAAACAATCTATCGGAGGCCAGTTGAAAAAAGAAAAGTATTTGAAAATCGCAAAGCAGTTACTAAGCGCTCAAAATGAAAATCGATATACTGAAGAGTGGCGAAAATCATTTTTTAAGTGGGTCAAGTTGACCTACGGGTTGGACTTGGAATGTATTTTAAATCGGTCCCAAGAAAAGGCCTATCATGTTCAGGAACCAGATGTTTTAGGGAACTGGCTCCGTAGCGAATACAATTCGCTTGCTAAGCAGGAATCACTGAAGAATGCCCTGATGCTAAAGATTAAACGACCTTGAGCTTTGGCTTTTTGGTATTCTGCTTAACGATAGAATCAATCAAATCAACAGTCTCATTATTCGCTACGTGCTGAAGATAATATTTCTCACAAACGCTGACGCCATTTCCAAGAATCTTAGAAATTAACGATATATTAACACCTTTAGAGAGCATGTTTACTGCGTATGAATGCCTACAGTCATGTGGCTTCATCCGTTTAACTTCTGAATACTTATTTCCAAACGACTTCCGCAAAGCCTTCTGTAAGACATGAGTATAATTCAGCGCCCTAATCTCTTTCCGTTTTTCGATATCCAGATCAACCCATTCTTGAATCCGGTTCATTAAATTATTTGGATACATATAAGCGACCCTGATATTGCGAGTCTTGGTATCAGAAAATTCACCCGTAATTAGCATTTGCGAATTAACAGCAACTTGATTGCCATCGATGTAATTTAATTTTCTACCCAATGAGCGGAAGTAGTCAGGTGAATCCTGTAAGGCAAAAGCTTCTCCCATGCGCATACCCGTATAATAGAGGACGATAAATAGATTCTGAATATCTCTTCCGTATTGGATAGTTCCAATCGTTCCCTCTAAAGCAGGGTAGAGATTTAAGAACTCTGATTCTCGTAGGAAGAAAGGATCTAATTTATACTTATCACCACGGACTCTCTCGGGCCTACCAAGATAACCTAGCAATGAATTGACTCTAGAGCATACACGCCTCTGAAGAGTAACCTTCTCAATTTTATTAATCTTCTTTTGAATTTCTTTAGCGGTGGCTGTTTTTAAACTGATGTTTCCGATTAATAAAACGGCTCGGTTAAAATCAAGTTTCATCGTTTCGGCTGAAGTAATATCTTTGCGACCGTCAAATCTATCCTCAAAGAATTTATCTAGAATCTTTTGATTATCAGAATTTTTGACGATTCGATCTCTGCCGTCACGCTTACGCTGTGAATCTAGTAACTCTTTCCTGATCTCTTTCATCAGAGTTAAGAGTTCTCTTGCTAATTCATCGGATTGATTTGAATTTTTCCATTGGGCATTAATTGAATTAATTCTTGGATCTTCTAGTTTATCAGCTTCTCGTTTTCTATTTTCATCTTTTTTAACGACGAGAATGGAGAATGAATTTCTCCATTTATCAGGATGCTTAACTGTGAACGAGGTTTGAACGACCTTAGGCATAATATATTCTCCCAAGGAAGCCACAAAATGTAAGACCAGAACGATTTTTTAAGATGAAAGGATTGAATAAGTTTTTAAAAATGGTGGCCCCGGCCAGAATCGAACTGGCACATCCTTGCGAATACTGGATTTTGAGTCCAGCGCGTCTCTTTTACTACTCTCAATTTCTTGAGCCGAATTTCTTCGTTGTAGTCTGGACTATCCCATCGTCCCAAAGGACGGAGTAATTATAGTCTCTGAACCTCCCTCAAATTTCTCTGAGGTTTGGCTGCGGATTGTCTTCAGCATGATCTGTTAAGAGTTCCCCGACAATTTATACTCTGCTGCTCCTATGTCTCCATAAGGCAGGGCAAACAATTTACCAATTCCACCACGGGGCCACTTCTAAAAACCTATTCAATTATCAAAGAACTAACTGTCTCATATATAGACTAGTCTTTGGTCGCAAAATCTACCGATATTCTAAAACAGTCTACCGATCAATTCCAAAAACCTCTTACCAATCCAACCCTTTACAAACTTCGTATCCGCCCAGTGCCTTTTTTTGAGTCCAGCGCGTCTACCAATTCCACCACAGAGCCATTTTTTTCAAAACGAAAACAGAATTTAGAAAAAGAAGTGATATTGATAAACAAGCTGGAGACCTAACTCAAGAAGAAAATTCAATGTGCTTTGCTATTTTTTCAATATACGCTGATATTTGCTTGCAAAATTTACATATAAAAAAAATCGTGATTTCACATACTTGAGCTTGTTCTCCTATGGGAGTGGCCCTGAATCGTCGCTTTTAGTTAATTTCAAGATGCCCATATTTGTTTCAAAAACTCAAAATTTCAATGAGTTAGCTAATGAGCGAGGCTGTACATTAAAGCGGCACGAGGCTTGCTACGAACTACAGCGTTGAATGATTTAGAATCAAGCTCAAAGAAGCTTAAAGTATCATATACGGGAGAAGGACTATGAGAAAACCTTATTTATTTTTGAGTGTACTCTTGCTTGCCAGTTTGAGTGTTACGACGATGGCGCAATCGACTGGTGCATCTTTAGATACGCCAACGCAAAATAGAAAAAAGATTGTTAGGTATAATGAGGCGACGAATGAAGTTGTTGAGGTAACTCCTCGCGAAAACTCAGCGCCGGTTTATATAGTGAACAGCCCGAAGTATGAAATGGCGCCGCAAAAAGTTGCAGCGATTGGTTCCCCAAGTGTTCAAGAGCAGCCAACAACTTTGATCGAGGCAAGTTCTTTGAAAGAATCAAAGGCCGATTCACTTCGCAAATCACGTCAAGATATGGAAGTTCAAACTGAGCAAAAAATTGTTGAGAAATTAGAAGAGGCTCGAATTCAAGACGAAAAAGCCCGTGCTGACCGCCTATTTGGTGCGACTCTAGTTGCTCCATTGGTCGCGCCACTAGTTGCGCCTACTCCTGCGCCTACTCCTGCGCCAATGCCGGCGCCGCAATTGGCTCCTCCACCTCCTGCTCCTCAGGCCCAGCAGCCGCCTATCGTTGTGATTGAAAAAGTTGCAGTAGCAAAAGAAGAGCCAGCAGATGAGCCAGTGACGATTAAAGAAGATCTGAAACAGGTCCTTGAGGTAGCAAAAGTTGTAGAGGAAGTCAGAGCACAATATTTTATTGGCGGTTTGGTTGGCGTAACAGAGTATCCAGATGTAGCAAATGTTCGTGGAACTGGCGCCGGTGGGTTCACTGTGGGAACAGTAACGCGAGACGGATGGGTTGGCTTCGGGAGCTTCGTATATTCAACATATGACCTCGAGATTGTAAGTCCAATGAGCTATTCGAGTCCATATCCACCGTTTAAAGCGGTCACTCAATCTAGCTTCTCTTTAGGCGCGAAGTATCAATTTCTTTCGGGCACTTTACGCCCTAGTGTAGGAGCTTTGGCGGGCTATTCTTATCGTAAATATACCAATAAACAATATGGATATATTGGTTCAGAAAATGCGGCGTCAAATGCGCTAGACATGGGTTTGTCTGCTGGTGTTGACCTCATGCTAACTAAGAATTTTTCACTTGGTTTGGATTTTAATTATATGACCAATATCGTCTACAATACAAATTCAAGCTATCAGCAGTCATTTGTTTATCCCCAATTTAGACAACCAGGGACACCGCTTGAGAAGTTGGACTATTACACGCTAACACTTGCCGGAAAAGTAATCTTTTAGTCAACTGAGTAAGTATTTTAAACATCTGTATTTTAAACATCACTTAAGATAAGCATGAAATGGGCTCCTGCACGGGGCCTTTTCTTTTTTGAAATTGTTTGAGATAGTGGTCCGCAATGATTCATCACACAAAGCTAATTACTGTTTTATTCATCTTGAGCCAAGTTCTAATGACTTGGCAAACGCAGGCGGCTGTCGGTACGCAGAATCGAATTGTTTCAAAAATCGTTGGTGAACTGGGTACGACCAAATATTTTTTAACTAGTCGAGAGGTGCAAATTAATAGGCTGCTGGGCCAGTTGTTGGATCATTTGAACGGGTCTAAAAAAGCTATAAAATCTGCTGGGCTACAAGATAAGGATTTTCCGGCTCATACAAGTGACGTTTTGCTGGAATGGGCCATTTACAAAGAGGCCCTAGATTTTGAAAGCAATCTGAAATCGATTGAAATGCAAAAAGAATTAAAATATGTGCAAGAAAATACAAAATCTTTGGCGGTATGGCAAGGT
>JAYVXS010000199.1:0-4460 GCA_043784965.1 Bdellovibrionales bacterium | reverse complement strand
ACGAAGTCTACGGCTCTCTCGGTGACACCGGCTTTTTTAGTGAAGAGACTTCTTATGCGCCGAATTCTCCGTATTCTGCTAGCAAAGCGGCGGGTGATCACCTCACGCGGGCTTGGTTTCATACTTATAAGCTTCCGACGATTACGACAAATTGCTCGAATAATTATGGACCGAAACAGTTTCCTGAGAAGTTGATTCCGCATATGCTGAATTGTGCACTTCAAGAAAAGGCCCTTCCAGTTTATGGCAACGGCAAAAATATTAGAGATTGGATCTATGTTGGCGATCATTGCCGAGGCATTTTAAAAGCCATTGAAAAAGGTACTCCAGGTGAGACTTATTGTTTTGGTGGAAACTCCGAGCGCGACAATCTCACAGTTGTAAAATCAATTTGTGCCATCTTAGATAAAAAAGTTCCACGCCAAGCTGGAGCGAAATATGAGGCTCTCATTAAATTTGTTGAAGATCGAAAGGGTCATGATTGGCGCTACGCAATTGACGACAGCAAAGCCGCCAAGACTCTAGGCTTCGAGAGACAATTCAAAAATTTCGAAGCAGGACTTGAGGCCACCATCGGCTGGTATCTCGACAATAAGCAATGGATGAACGAGGTTCTAAAATAGGTACCTGCTTCAAATTGCTGAAGCGGCGCATTTGCGCCCGGCTTCAGCAAATTGAAGCAGGTACCTCACTTCGGAGTTAGTATCCTGCTTGAGTATTGTCCGGGCGATATGATTGTGGTGATTTCAACGCGATTTTCTGATGCCTCATAAATAATGCGATAGCCTTGCATTATAATTCGCCTGCAGGCTGGGTTCTCAGCACATACGGAGCCACTTAAAGGAAAGTTTTCGAGATGAGCAGTCGCTTCGAGAAGGTGCTCGGCAAAATCGGCAGCTCGAATTGGGGCATCTTTAGCGATATAATCAGTTAAATTAACAAGCCGTTCAAGCGCTGAGGGCGACCAAATTACTTCTGTTTTCGCCACTTTTTAATCTTATCCTGCATTTGAAGTTTAACTTTTGCTTGAGGAATACCTATGCCAGATTGGATTTCGGCTCGGCCTTTTGCGATTGCCTTTAAAACTTCATTTTCTTCTAATATTTGATTTAAGTTTTCTCGGGAGATAAGAACAACTTCATCACCACTCCGGTGGGTGACCAGTTGCGGTTCCCCCTCTGCTACTTCATGTAAAGTATCAAATAAATGCTCTCTAAGATTCGTCGCAGTTTGTACTTTTAATATCTTCATAAGTTATTTAAGTGTACGTGTTTCTGTACAGTTTGTCAATAGATACAGCTAACGGCTTAGATTTACATACGAAACAAAAAGCTACCAATGTACGGTGAGGCTATTTGCAGAGAGACGATTGCGTCTCGCATCCGTAAAAAGGAAGCTGGTACCAACAAGTGATGCCATTTTTGAACTGTGCGACCACCGCTTCAAGGTCCTCTGTTATGTTTGCGAAACATTTTTCACGAACCAATTAGCAAATTTGCATTAGCTTCCGCAAAAGTTTCTTGATAGGATCAAGTTATGTCTCAGACGCAAAAATTCGAACAACTCTCTGAAAAGGAAAGTGCTGTGTTTGCAAAGAAATTTCTCAAAGGGAAAATATAGCAAATGAGCAAAGCCACCACAAAATTTAAGCTTGATAAAAAGCTTCAACGGGCCCTAGATAACTTTCCGAAGCTCGTTAAAGAGCAGGAACGTAATTTTAAGGCTCGAGAAAAAGATATTGCCCGCTTTGCCAAGCTTTCTAAGGAGCTTGCAGAGTCGCTAACAATACCCGCTATTCATTCTTGGCGGCTGTGCCCCTACGGTGAACACTGGGTGCGAACCCATCCAATGCATGTTAAGGCGAGTAAAAGCCATCCTGTAGGTTCAATCACGACAAGACGCAATCATTGTGCAAAAAATCGATCAGGAAAAGATCATCTTTATCCAGAAGAGATTCAACAAATTGCTAAACAGAATTTCACTCAAGTCAAAAACTTGCCGTGTCCGCTAGATTTAAATTTTCCAAAAGGAAATGATTTTGATGGTCCCATCGCCGGCTGGGTTCAATATTGGAACGAAGTCCTAAGGCCTAATGAGCTGCTTGATCCAAATCTAGTTAAGGCGCTGATCGCGACTGAATCAAAATTCGATGAAAAAGCCCTCTTTAATTCGAAAGATTCAAATAGCGCACGTGGCCTAATGCAAATCAATAATCAGGGGCGAAAGTTTCTTGGCGACGCAAAGGGCGAACTCAAGGATCATTTTGTTAACGTAACCAAAACTGATCTGAATGATCCGAACATCAATATTTGCAGCGGAATCAGGTGGCTCTTTAACAAAAAAAGACTCGCTTCATCAAAACTCCGACACGAAGCTTCTTGGCTCGAAACCGTAGCTGAATACAAAGGACTTTCAAAAGCAAAGCCGCAACGTCAAAAGCAACTGCTCGATAGATTTCTTGATAAATATGAGGCTCTTTCTAAATGCAAAAAAAACTAGTGGTAATTACAACACTCATGTTCCTGCCATTGCAGATGATGTTTGCAGCCTCGGCTGATAGTACGGAGCCTGGTATTGCGGAGCACGATGCTGAAGAGCGAACTGCCAGTATTTGTCGCGATCATTCTGTCATTGAGAAAACTGCAATTGAGAAAACAAAACAATTCGATGTTTATAAAATCACAATAGGTCGGGACAGAGAGTCTCTTTGTCATTTTGTCGAAGTCAAAAAACAAGGCCAGGTTATTTATCGAGATCAAGAAATCGGCAGCCATTTTTATTTCGGTGCTAATGTAGACAAAAAGGATAGTCCATTCAGGCGCCTCCTGCCAGGGGGACATCTCAACTTCATTTTATCTAAATGGACAGGCGGCGCGCACTGTTGCTTTTCTTTACAAATATTTGATTTAGAAAATGGATTCTCGAAAGTCGCCGATATAGAGGGCGGTAGTTCTGTCCCAACTTTCAAAGATATTGACGGTGATGGCTCCCTTGAGATTGAAGTTGAAGATGATTTTTTGGTCTATAGATTTTCAAGTTTTGTTTCTTCTGCGATCGGACATGTCGTCTTGAAATATCGGGATGGTCAATATGTAGTGGCATCTGAGATCATGCGCAAGGCTCCCATATCGATTGGCTCCCTCATTAGAAAAATCACATCATGGCAAAAGACCTTGAAAAAAATATCAGAATCTGAATGGTCACCAGAATTTCCACAAGAATTGCCCCGGCCGTTTATGCAGGCGATAACAGATCTGACTTTCAGCGGAAATAAGAAGACGGCTCTCAAGCTTATTGAGCTTGTCTGGCCAAAGGACAGGCCGGGCAAAGATGCCTTCGTTAAAGCTTACGAAGAGGCACTCCGTGAATCTCGATTTTATCCCGAATTTGAAAAGCAACTGCACTAAAGTCAATGTCTCGCCTGATCGGGTTCATTCGATAAAAACTTAAACCCAGTCCGTGGAGCTCAATCCGCATCGGGGCATTCTCGAAGCAAAAATCTCTCGAAATACCATCGTGTCTAAAATGCTACGTAAAATGGACATGATGGTAATTGACATAGCCTCCATTTTGTAGCGTAATATGGCAATGGAGTATCGCCGTCTTATTGCCGACAAGCTAAAAAAAAATGCCAAAAGCATCCTTTTATTGGGGCCAAGGCAAACTGGTAAATCAACATTGATTCGTTCAATTAATCCAGATCTTTCGATCAACCTCGCTAGGGAGAAGACATTTTTAGAGTTCTCATCACAGCCAGATCTTTTGGAGAAAATATTAAAAATTGATAAGCCAAAAACAGTTTTTATAGACGAAGTGCAACGAATTCCAAGTTTGTTGAATAGCATCCAAGCTATTCTGGACGACCGGCCTAAAGGCATTCAGTTTTATTTAACTGGATCAAGCGCAAGAAAGTTAAGGCGGGGCCAGGCGAACCTTTTACCAGGCAGAATTATTTCTTATAGCCTAGGACCACTCGTGCTTCAGGAATGCCAAAATGATCTGACGCTTGGACATGCATTGGCCTTTGGATCCATGCCCGGCATTCTATCTGAAAAGGAAATTAAAACAAAAAAAGAAATTTTGCGTAGTTATGCAGGAACCTATCTCAAAGAGGAAATTCAGGCTGAGGCTTTAACAAAAAATATTGAAGGCTTTTCTAGATTTCTCATGGTCGCGGCCTCAAAGTCTGGTGAGTTTCTTGATTTTTCGAAATTGGCATCACTAGCTTCAATAAGCCAAAAAACGAGTTCTCGCTTTTTCGAAATATTGGAAGATACCTTGATTGTTAATCGCCTGAACTCATTTTCTAAAAGCGAGACCAGACGACTAGTGCAGCATCCAAAATTTTATTTTTTCGACCTCGGAGTTTTAAATGGCTTGTTGCAGAACTTCACCGTATCAATTGATCGTAAGGGATTTTTGTTCGAGCACTTTATCGTCAATCAAATACTGACACTAAA
>JAYVXS010000198.1:0-13954 GCA_043784965.1 Bdellovibrionales bacterium | reverse complement strand
TCTAGAGCTTTTGGCTGAACAGAATGAGATACTCGAGTTTTAATAGGCCCTTTCGGATAGAAAGGGACGCAAGTTTTTAATTGCGATTTTTTATTAGTTAGAACCCTTTTTACTACTCAGATAGTATTTGAGCAATTTGGTAGCGAATTCGCTCGTTGAAAGAGGATCCAACCAGGAGTGTTCGCGCCAAAAGGGCGGTCGCCCGAAGCGGACCACTATAGTCCGTTTTAGAGCTAACTGAAACATTAAGGCTAGACTGAGCAAGCTGAATTATTTGCCTGGGTTTCAAATTGCTATAGGTTAGGATCGCCAACATAGTATTGAGGCCATGGGGATCAGATAAATGGAATTCATCAACCCTATCTTCTTTTGGTTGGTCTAGTTACGTAGTGCAATCTAGAGGCAGGTTAGGGGCAGGTTAGGGGCAGCAGCAACCGATCTCGGTTTTTCGGTTTCGGTCCCGGTTATGGGTGAGTGAGTTTATACAGATTGGCTGCTAGCTGATCGGCCCTAGACTCAAGAGCTTTCAAAGAATCCTCCATATCGATTAGAGCTTGTACTTCTCTTAGGCTGGCAAAAGCTATTACATAGAATCTTGCTCTTTCCTTTTTTGAGGTTCTGGCTGAGCCTTCAGCCAAATTTAGAACAATACTACTTGCTGCTCTCTCGAGTTGTGATTTTAGAAAGTAGGGTAGTTTTTGTCCTTTGGACTTTTTATAGAGCTCAAGAGCCCGATGATTTCGTTACCCAGATAACTTCTAAAATGTTTCAACATAATCACTCCTTTTTTAAATTATTTTCACGTCGTCGTGAGACTTGGGACGTGAAAACAAATTAAAAAGGAGTACTTATGTTGGCCAACTTTAAATCTTATCAGACGGCTCTTGAACTATACAAAAAATGTGAAAAAATAAAAGCCAAAGCCTTTCTAAAAGATCAACTCGAGAGAGCAAGCCTTAGCGTTGTGCTTAACTTAGTTGAAGGCTCTGCCAAAACGACAGCAAAGGAGCGCGCCAGATTTTATTCGATAAGCTATGCCCCGTTGCGTGAAACAGTTACGCGAAACCCAAGCTTTACTAGAAATAATGAATCAGAAGGATATAGGCATTCTTGCCAATCAACTAGGCGGAATGATTTATCGACTTAAATCCAAATGACTTCTGCCGCCGTGCCTGTACCTGAGCCCGCATCTGTAATCAGTTAAACTGTCTCACCGACCCTGAACTCAGGTTTTCCACATAAAACCAACTAAAAAAAGAAAGAACCTCTTCTTTTGGTTGGTCTAGTTATATAGAACAGTTTTCAGGCAGTTGCGACGGAGCTCGGTTATTCGGTTTCGGTCCCTGTTTTGGGTGAGGCAGTCGAGCTATCTCACGGCCCCGGATATCACTACGCTTCTGAACTAAAATAGGTAAGAGAATTTTTAAGTCCGGTTTCGAGATCAACTTGTGGATCAAACTTCAAGAGCTCACGAGCTTTTGAAATATCGGGCCGCCGTTGTTTGGGATCATTTTCACCGAGCGGCGAAAATTCAAGCGAAGAAATACTTGCGGTGAGCGTCTTAATTTTATCGGCGATTTCAAGTACGCTGCGCTCAATTGGATTACCTAAATTAATTGGTGTATCAACTTGGCTTTGCATTAACAAAAATAAGCCATCAACCAAATCACTGACGTAGCAAAAACTGCGAGTTTGTTTGCCACTTCCATAGATGCTTAAGGCTTGGCCGGCAAGAGCTTGAGAGAAGAAGTTAGGAATGATGCGGCCATCGCTCGGACGCATATTTGGACCGTAGGTATTGAAGATACGAGCAATGCGAATCTCAACGCCATATTCTTTTTTATAGCCAAATGAAAGGGCTTCGCCAACACGCTTTGCCTCGTCGTAGCAACTGCGTGGACCAAAGCTATTTACATTTCCTAAGTAAGTTTCAATTTGCGGGTGAACTTCGGCATCGCCATAGACCTCGCTTGAGCTTGCAAAAAGAATTCGCGCCCGCAAACGCCTTGCAAGTTCAAGCAAATTTTTATGCCCATGGGTTGCAGTTTCTAATATGAAAATCGGCATTTTTGAAAAATCAACAGGTGAGGCCGGAGAAGCAAGATTAAAAATATAGTCAAACCTGTCAGCAAGAGCGGGTAATGAAAAAGTTTCTGCGAGATTAATATTGGCTTCGACAAAATTAAATCCATCAGCCGTCATCAGATTTGAGATATTTTTTTTACGGCCAGTGATCAAATTGTCGACGACTGTGACGTCGTAGCCATTCTTGACTAGTTTTTCGCAAAGGTGGCTGCCGATAAAGCCGGCGCCCCCTGCAACCAGAGCTTTCATTTTCATGAGTTCGCCTGCCCACTCAATATTTGACGTCCTATACAGAAATATTGAAAGCCAGCAGCCTTTGCTTTTTTTGGATCGAGAATATTTCGGCCATCAAAAATTACAAATCCAGCCATTTTAGCCTTCATGCGATCAAAATTTGGCGTTCTAAACTCATTCCATTCTGTTACAATAGCAAGAGCGTCGGCCCCCGCAAGGGCCTCTTCTGCTGAAGAGGCAATTTCAAAAGGTGCAAGCGAAGCAGACCGAGCTGTTTCATGTGCAACCGGATCAAAGGCACGGATTTTGGCGCCTAATTTATGAAGCTCTTTAATTATTTCAAGGCTTGGTGCCTCGCGAACATCATCGGTTCGTGGTTTAAAAGCGAGTCCCCAGATGGCAATAGTTTTGCCCTTTAGAGAGTCCTCTCCACCAAAATAATTTTTCATTTTCTCGATGAGCACCAACTTTTGCCGATCATTTACGTGATCCGCAGCTTGAACGACCGCCATTGCCACGCCGACCTCTTGACCCGTGTGAACCAAGGCCTTCACATCCTTTGGAAAGCAACTTCCGCCATAACCAACGCCAGGATAAAAGAAAGCAGGATTGATGCGGGAATCACTGGTGAAGCCTCTGCGTACATCATTGATGTCAGCACCTAGTTTGTCTGCGACAAGGGCCAGTTCGTTAATGAAACTAATCTTCACTGATAAGAATGCGTTAGCCGCATACTTCGTCATTTCGGCCGAGGTATTGTCCATGAACAAAATTGGATTTGAGTTTCTTAAAAATGGCTCATAAATTTCTTTCATTAGGCTTTGTGCGAGCTCACTTCGACAGCCAATAACCACACGATCTGGTTTTAAAAAATCATCAATCGCCGCACCCTCTTTGAGAAACTCAGGATTCGAAATAATTTCGATATCATATTTGCAATGTTCACTACAAAATTTGATTAGGCGATTGGCTGTGCCAATCGGTACGGTGCTCTTCATAACGATGAATTTTTTTTCGTTTGCAAGTTTACAAATCTGTCCAACGACTTCAAGAGTAGGGCCCATATCGGCGCTGCCATCGGCAGTTTCAGGCGTGCCAACAGCGATAAAGATGACTTTATTCTTCTCGACAGCGGATTTAAGGTCGGTTGTAAAGCATAAGCGTTCTTTTGATTTCTCGAGGAGGTCTTCGAGGCCAGGCTCATAGATTGGAATTTGCCCTAACTTCAGCTTTTCAATCTTTTGCAAATCACGATCGACGCAAGTGACCAAATGCCCACCATCGGCGAAACAAACGCCTGCGACAAGTCCAACATATCCTGAGCCAACGACGGCGATGTTCATGCTAAGGTCCTTTATGGCTAATTCATCTCATGATTTGAGCTTTGACTCAATTGCTTTTAAGCTAAAATGCAGCTACTAAGGTAGGGGATGAATTAGGGGGCTTGTTGAAACAAAATTACGTTAATATACTCATACAATTCGGTAAAATTGCTTTAGCAATTGGCCTTATCTTCTATCTGGTCCACAGAGGTAGTTTGGACTTCTCGGTATTTTCACAAATTGCCCGCCCCAGCTTGCTCGCCTTACTTTTTGGCGTCATGTTTATCTGTCTTTTTTTAAACAATCTTCGTTGGTATTTTTTGGTTCTGGGCCAGGGGATCAAAATCAAAAGTAGGGAGCTCTTTAAGCTCACATTTATCGGCCTATTTTTCAATTATGCGATGCCCGGAGGGGTAGGCGGAGATGTTGTAAAGGCTATTTATATGGTGAAGGATCAGCCTGAGCATAAGTACGCCTCTGCGGTCAGTATCTTCATGGACCGTGCAATTGGTTTTTTCGTCATGACTCTAGTGGCAAGCACGGCTTTGCTGTGCAATTGGTCTATTGTACGAGCCTCGAAGCCCCTTGTAGCAATCGCAGCAGTCATCTTTTCTTTGGCAACAGTGTTCTTCTTGTTTTTTGCTTTGTCTTTGTCACTGCGAATCCGCCAGTCACACTTTATTGAAAAATTCTTTAAGCTCTTGCCATTTGGAGCCAAATTCAGACAGATTTACTTGAGTCTTCATGCCTATCGAAAGTGCCCACGTGAACTTTTTGCTGCCATGGCGATCAGTTTGGTTTCTCAATTTATTGGGACCTACTTCTTCTATTTGGTTGGCCAAATACTCCATATTGATTTGGCTCTTAGCCTCTACCTCTTCATTGTTCCTGCCGGTATGATCGTGATGGCTCTTCCCATTTCGCCCGCCGGTGTTGGCGTTGGACAAGTTGCCTTTTTATATCTGTTTAATCTATTGCTTGGCACCGACTCACATTTTGGGGCCACCGCAGTTACCTTGAGCCAAGTGATTCAATTGTGTTGGGCAATGATCGGCGCCATTTTCTATATTCAGCGCAGAGGAAGCAATGCAAATCAAAGAACGAGTCTTCGTGATGAGGCTTCACAAATATAGTGATGCCGACCTCATCATTCATTGTCTAACTTCGAAAGGCGCTAAACTTTCGCTGTTTGCCCGTGCAGCACTCAAAAGTAAAAAGCGCTTTGGTGGAGGAGTTTTTGAGCCCACCCATTATATTGAAGTTGTTTATCAAAGCCGTGGTCGTAATGGTGGTTTGAGTAGCGGCAGCCTGGGCAGTGGCGGACTTTACAGTGTCTCAGAAGCTCAAATTATTAAAGATTTTTCAAAATTAAGATCGGATTATCCTAGGTTGCAGTTGGGACTTCATTTTGTTCACCTGGTGGATCAAATTATGCGAGAGGGTGACGAGCATTCGAGTGCTATTTTTGATCTTTTGGGCAACGGACTCTCTAGCCTTGAGACGGCAACTGATTTTGCAAAGCTAAAGATTCATTTTGAAGTTAAACTTTTGAGTAGCCAAGGGGTTCTGCCGATTGAGGCTTCTGAGGCCCAGATATTGAGTTTACCCATCTCTGAACACGCCCAAATCGAACTAAGCGAAGACGCCAGTCGCAGGCTTAGAGCCAATGTTCAAAATATTTTGCGTGAGTATCTGCCGCATGCCAGACCCACGAATTTACTGCCGGCCAATCTTGATTAGTAAGGGTGTCGAATTCAAGCGAGCGCTCAGCTTGTGTATTTTTTTCGCCATCCCTTGCGCACTTCAGGCTTTGCCTGTAAGACCTCTTGCATACCTAGTCGCGGCCAAAGCCTTGTAATCGGCTCCAGCTCTGCGTCTTCAGGTAAAAATAAGACTCAAAATACAAAGTATGTATTCCACGTCTTATTTTTGCCTTCAATCCTTGAGCTGGAGCGGATTCCATCATTTTATCTCGCGACTAGTTATGCAAGAGGTCTAATCATCCTCAGCAGTTCTAAAATTCGAATCGTAAAGGTTAATTATGGCGCGCTTTTTTGCAATGACCTCTCGTGGGCTCACGGATATTTTATTTGATGAAGTTTCAAAGCTCGGCGTCAGCAAAGTACTCAAGGGCCAGGGCGGAGTTTTTTTTGAAAGCAATTGGGCCGGTTGTTATCGCGCCAACATTAGGCTTAGAACGGCAACTCGTATTCTTCTGCCGATACTAGATTTTCCGGCTTATAATCCTGAAGAACTTTATAATAATATTTTAAAACATGATTTCACAAAATACATTAACGTTGGGCAAACCATTGCCGTCGACGCCAGTATTCGTGAGTGCGGCATTTTTCGCGATCAAAGATTCGTCGCGATGAAAATTAAAGATGCCATTGTCGACCAGTTTAGCGAGAAATTCGGTTCACGCCCTGATGTAGACAGCAAAAATCCAGATCTCACAATTGCCGTTCGTGCGGTAAAAAATCAATTTTCAGTTAGCATTGACACCTCAGGGCCGGCGCTTTTTAAACGCGGTTATAAGCAGCTTAAGATGGTTCCGGCCCCTTTGAAAGAGCATCTCGCGGCAGCCCTGGTGCTCGCCACTGAATGGAAGCGCGATATCCCAATAGTTGATCCAATGTGTGGTGGGGGTACTTTTCTCATCGAGGCAGCACTAATTGCGCTTAATATTTATCCGGGGACATTGCGTAAACGCTTTGCCTTTCAAAATTATCTTGGATTCAAAGAAGAAGAATTTGCAGAGGAGCTTGAGGCTGCAATGGGTGAGGAGTTGGATAGTCTGCCGTTTAAATTCTACGGCTATGATCATGATCGCGACGCAGTTAAAATTGCCCAGGCCAATGTTCATGCCGCGGGGCTTGAGGAATATATTGAAATCGAACGTGGACCCATTGAAACTTTGAAAGCACCAGTGCCGATGGGGTTGTTAGTGACCAATCCACCTTACGGAGAAAGACTATCAACCAAAGACGAACTCGAAGATCTTTATTTGAATATGGCTCACACTCTAAAAACGGATTTTAAAAATTGGGATTGTTGGATTCTCTCTGGAGAGCCTGAACTCACCAGATTTATGAAGCTTAAAGCTGAGCGCAAATTTCCGGTTTTCAATGGGCCAATTGAATGTCGTTTTTTAAAATATAAAATGTTCTAGACAAATTAAAAAAGATAACCCAGATAGAGAGTGCCGATAAAATCATTGGCGCTTGCAGAATTGCTCCAATTTAGACTGGAGTAAACTTCCTCAAGAGTGAGGTGCCAGTGTCTTTCACTTGAAAAGTGAAACTGCACGGCGAGGTTTGCCCCGTTGTTGGTTCCCGATTGTGTGATATTGTAATCCGCAGCAGAAGAAGCTGGGCTGCTAACGGCATCTTGGTGAATGCTGGCACTAGAATTGTATTTTATAAAAAATGGTCCGCCAAAAAACAAAAGCGTATCACTTGCGCGATATCCAAAAATTATGGCTAAATCCATCGAGCTAAAGTTAGCTTTGGCATTCCAAGGGGCGTTTGCGGGTCCGAAGAGGACGGCTTGATCACCGCTTTTTGAAACGGCGCCTGATCCTTTGGCAATAGTTGCGGCAATTGAAAAGTTGCCAGTCTTGGCCTCACTAGCCGATTGTCCAAGTAATTGAAACTTTGCTAAGAGTTCGCTACAAAAAAGACTTAGCTTAAACTCAATATCTACGAAGCTTGCGACCCCTAAATTGAGAAAATACGAAGTCTGAGAGTCTTTCTCGATAGAGGATTGATCGGTGACTGGCGGGCGTGAGGCAGCATTAGAAATAACTGTGACCTCATGATTTCCTCCGATAGCGGCGCCAAATCCTGGTCGCCAAAGCTTGCCATTATTCTCGGGAGACTCAAGGCGAGCTACCGGCAATCTTAAGCTCAAATTTGAACAGCTCTGAAAAAGGCAAAAGCCAAATATTAAAAAAATCATGCTAAGATGTAAACACTTCAGAAACTCGTAACTCATGATCGAGCCTTTCATTGACATTTGCCGTTCACTATTATGTCTTGTAGTATTAAGCGACCATAGTTTTTCTTAAGAAGAGCTCTTATTAAGGGCAGTTCTTAAGGCGACCAGTTCTTTGTAAAAAAGATTTTCTTCGATTACAAGCTCTGACCAATACCATTATGAATGAGGCGTAATTAATGAAATCAAAAACCGCAAAACTCAATAAGATATCGAGTCTGCATAAAACGGCGTCTCAGGCTAAAAAGTTCTCGTATAGTCCTTATTCAAAGTTTCAAGTCGGGGCCGCATTGCTTACGGATGACAATGAAGTTATTTTCGGGACCAATGTTGAAAATGCCAGCTTTGGCGCCACAATTTGCGCTGAGCGAACGGCGATCCTTAAGGCGGTCAGTGAAGGCTGCACCCAATTCACTGATATAGTAATTGTAACCGACTCAAAGAACGCCACACCACCCTGTGGAATGTGTCTGCAGGTAATGGCAGAGTTTTTTTCAGATGATGTCCGAATCTGGCTAGGTAATACTCGAAAAATTCAAAAATGTTTTGAATTCAAAGACTTGCTTCTCCAAAGATTTGGTCCGAAGGATCTAAAAGTTCCAGCTATTTATGAGAAAAAATCAACCCGAAAAAAAGTGAAGAGTAAGTGATATTCAAAGAGTGGCTCAGATTCATATATGGTATGGCTATGGGAACATCAGTACCCTATATCAAGCCAAGTAATCGATTTTTGTGGCCTACGGCGCTTACGAAAATAGATAATCAGTTTAGTTTATTTCTCGGCGGCAGTTGCGTTTGCGGAGTCTTGGGTGACGCCGAACAGACTATTTTACTCAATACCAACTCTGGGACGGCCGCGATTCAGCTCCAACAAATTGTTGAACATCAATTTAAATCGCAGCGCCTATCGATTTTTAATACCTCAGTGGCCGCTGATTTTTTTTCTGGCAATCAATATTTTTCTTCGGCTATAAAATTTTACCTACCAACGGTGAGCGAAAATGAGCTTCGGGGGGCGTGGCCCGATAGGCCTGAACATGTTGAATTAATCTTAGAAGAAAGGACCTTTGTCGTTGGCCAAGAGACTTTTGTGGTGGTGCCGGTAACGGATAGTTCCTCGCATTGCGATCTGGCCATTTTTTTAAAATCACGAAAGGTGCTTTTTTTGGGAGCCCTATTTTTCAATGGTATTCATCCAATATTGCGATCTCACAACGGCATGAATGTCGGCAATTGGATACGCAATCTTGAGTCCCTATACTCACGATTTCAGCCGTTAAAAATAGTTCCTGCTGAGGGTGATCTCGCTAGCCCTGAAGAGCTTAAAAAATTTATCGCCTATCTTAAGGCACTTTCAGATCCTATGGTTGAATTTTCAGAGTGTCGTAAAAATTTCGATTGGATCGAAATTCCTGGGCAAACTTCTCTCGAAGAAAATTTCGACTTACTTCGCGAAAATATCAAATCATTCACCAAGTTTTGAGGATCTGGTCGCGAAATTTTAAATTCGAAGACCTTTAGGAACTAGCCAGCGATCCAAAAATTCAAATAACACATGAACAATAATTGACAATAGGGCTGAGGGAATCGCCCCTTGCAAAATAATTTGATTATTATTTAGCGCCAAACCAGTCACGATTATGGCACCATAACCTCCGGCGCCAATGAAGGCCGCAAGGGTTGCAGTCCCGACATTTATAACGGCGGACAATTTAATGCCAGATAGTATGGTCGGCGAAGCCAATGGTAGTTCAATCAGTCTAAGTCGATCAAACCAATTTAGGCCCAGGGTTCTTGCTGACTCAATTAAGCCCGCATCAATTGTTGAAATGCCCAAGTAGGTATTTCGCACTATTGGCAGAAGTGCATACAAGAATAGGGCTACCACTGCCGGCAAATAACCTATGCCAAATAGTGGAATTAAAAAACACAGTAGGGCAAGGGATGGAATTGTTTGCAGTAAGCCACTAATCAGCAAAACACTTTGCGCTAAAAATTTGAAACGAGCAGCTAAAATGCCCAATGGGAGCCCGACGAGTATCGCGATTAAGAGTGAAATGGAAACCAGAGAAAGGTGCTCATTGGTTCGTTTCAAAAATGTCTGCACGACGGTTGACGAATGATTTGATGTTTTATTTAAAAAATAGGCAGCTGTTTTTTCAAAACTCCAGGATTGAAGTTCTACTTTGGCATTGAGCTCAATCATTTTAGCTTCGTTTATTTGACCTTGCAGCTTTTGAATTGCCAACCAGGTTTTTGGATGACGTGTGGCAAGATCACTGCGAAATACGAAAACAGCGAGATACCGCGGAAAGAACATTTTATCATCTCTTAAGACTTGTAGATCATACTTCGAAATTTTGGCATCTGTCGAGTAGACCTCAATCAGATCCAATTTTTTCTCATCCAATGACTCGTATGCTAGACTATGTTCCATGCCCTTCACATTTGTTAGGTTCATATTGTAAAACTTCATAAGCGAATCAAGACCATCCTGACGCTTAATAAATTCATGGGTAAATCCGGCTCGTATGGCAGGATACTTTCTAAGGTCACTGATGTTGGCGATTGCCTTGTCTTTGGCAAATGGCTTCTGCACCGCCAATGCATAGTTGTCGTTAAATCCCAGACTCTCAGTGATCTGCAAATGATCATTGGCGAGACCGGCATTAATTTCTGAGACACTTTTCAGATTTGGATTTTTTAGAATTGCCTCAGAGATTGTGCCAGTATACTCCGGATAAATATCAATTTGTCCCGACTTTAAAGATTCATAAATAATCCCGGTTGCACCAAGTCCCATGCGTCGTATGACCTTGAGTTCGCCGACGTCTTCGATAGTTTGCGCAAGAATCTCAGCAAGAATATAATTTTCGGTGAAAGTTTTTGAACCAACAACTATGCGAGCCTCTTCTGCTGCGAGAATTGTCGTGGTCACCAGACAAGTCAAAATTGCTATTAAAAATTGTTTCATAAAGACTCCAGTAGTTCTGGGAGAGGCACCTGGGCTTTAATAAAACGAGTAACAAAATCATTGCTTGGATTCTTTATGAAGCTCTTAAATTCACCGTGTTGAACGAGTAAGCCTTCATTAAAGAGTGAAATGCTATGGCCAAAAAAGGCACCTTCGCCAATGTCATGAGTGACCATAAGTACAGTCTTTTTTACGTGATTAAAAATCCGTTTCAATTCGCGCTGGAGCTCTGAGCGCACCAGTGGATCAAGTGCGCCAAGTGGCTCATCGAGTAAAATAAGTGGTGGGTCCAACATCAAAGCTCGCATCAAGGCAATGCGTTGACGTTGTCCGCCACTCAGTTTTTTTGGGTATTGCTCTAAAAAACTAGGATCAAGTTGCACGAGGTGGCAAAGCTCATGAATCCTGGCGGTTATTTTCTCTAGGCTCCAGCCGGTGAGTCGCGCTGCAAGCGCAATATTTTCACGTCCGGTCAGATGCGGAAACAAACCACCTTCTTGAATAACATATGCGATCTGAGAGCTTAGTCTTTTCTGATTCAGCATTGAGACGCGCTCACCTGAAATCTTGACTTCCCCCTCATCCGCATCAATCAAGCCACTAATGATTCGCAGCAAAGTGGACTTACCACTGCCACTCGAACCTAAAAAGACATGAGTCTCGCCTTCTTTCAAACTGAGGTTGATATTTTTTAGTGCCGCTCGACTGCCATAAAATTTTGAGACATTTTTAATTTGGATCATGGTGCAACTGACGGCGGCAACTCAACTCGTGGAAACAATGGCAAAGCTTTGGCGATTCGCGTTCCAGGGGCGATCATTTGAAACTTTTTAAGGTCTGCTATGCTCGGCTCTTTTGGCCATCCAACTTGCGATAATAGCTCCGCCATTTTAGTCGGCATGACTGGGCTCAATAAAATGCCGGCAAAGCGCAAGCACTCGAGGCTCACCAATAAACTCTCAGCCCCATCGCGCATTTTTTCAATGTCTCCAGCAGCTGTCTTTAGGCTCTTCCAAGGAGCTTGGTCCTCCATATACTTATTGGCTGACGAAAGTAAATCGGTCACGGCCTCGATGGCTCGATTCGGTGCCATTGAGAGAATTTCTCGATGCACAGTCTCGACCAAACTCTCTGCTTGTTTCGCCAAAGCAATAGACGCAGCCATTTGAAACTCAATCTTAGGAACTGCCCCGGCAAAAAACTTTTCAATTAAATTGGTCGATCGACTTAGTAGATTTCCGAAGTTATTGGCGAGATCCGTATTGACTCTCGCAACCACCAGCTCTTGCGAAAACTGCGCATCATTGCCGAGATTAATATCTCTGGTTAAGAAATACCTTAAACCATCGACACCCACTAGATTTTTCATATCCAGAGGTTTAATGGTCGCACCCTTTGACTTGCTCATTTTTTCATTTGAGTCGGTCAGCCACCAGCCATGGGCAAATATTTGCTTTGGCAGCGGGGCCCGCAAACCCATTAGCATTGTCGTCCAATACACGGCGTGAGTCGTCAGGATGTCTTTGCCAATCAAATGCGTGGCACCGCAAGTCGTTGGATTCCACCACTTCTCGAATTGATCTTCGCCGCCGGGAATCTTAAAGCCAACGCCTACGGCATAATTCAGAAGTGCATCGAACCAAACATAGGTTACGTAATCTTTGTCAAAAGGCATTTCGATGCCCCAGCTCATGCGCGCTTTCGGCCTGGAAATACAAAGATCCTGAAGCGGCTTTTTCAAAAAGCCTAAGACTTCATTGCGCTTACTTTCAGGGGCAATGAAATTAGGATTTTTTTCAATATGAGCAATTAACTGATCTTGGTATTTCGACATCTTGAAGAAATAATTTTTTTCGGTGACTAAGCTGACCTCGCCACCGGTTGGTGCTTTGCCGCCCACTAAATCTTTTTCAGTATAGAAGATTTCATCAGAGACCGAATACCATCCGGTGAATTCCTTGGTATAGATTTCATCGCGATCATAGAGATCTTGCAAACAAATTTGCACGGCCTTGGCGTGTGTTGGTGCGGTGGTTCGATAGAAAATATCGTAATCGATGCCGAGTTCTTGCCAAATATTTTGGAAGTTCAAAACCATTTCATCACAGTGTGCTTGCGGTGTGAGACCGCGCTTCAAAGCGGCATTTTGAACTTTTTGACCGTGCTCATCAGTGCCGGTCAAAAAAAGAGTCTCCTCGCCATACATTCTGCGATAGCGTCGCAATACATCGGCAATGATGGTGGTATAAGCATGACCTATATGAGGGGTATCATTGACGTAATAAAGTGGCGTTGTGATGTAAACAGACATTTTTAAACTTCCTTTTTAATATCGAGTGCCGAAGAATGCTTGAGAGAAAATAGGATCCGAATTGATACGCATCGATTTCGTTTGTGAAATTGTAGAAAGGGATTCGCCAGAAATACCCATGATGAATTGGTCTCCGCTGTAAGCGATAACAATCTTCGCGCCTAATGAACTTGCGCCGAAATTAAAGTTGCTTGTGACATTCGAAACTACAAATGAGCTATCTCCCCAGCCATACCCTAGGGTGCCTAAGATGGTCGCAAAGAATTTTTCACTAAATGATATCGTATAAGCGTAGCCGCCAGTCATCATGAGTGTACGGCTTCGATCTTTGGTCATATTTTGGTCGGTGCCAAAATAAGTTCGAATTTGCGAGGGGACTAAGCCAGCGGCATTTTCAATCGTCGTTTGCGTCGCGGCACCGCCCATTAGCCAGCTGCCACCACTATGAATTTGACGTTCGGTTCGACTAAGAGCTGCTTGAATTGAAAAGTTTTTTGGTCTGAAAACATAAGTGAATGCCAGCAGCATATTTTGCATCGACATATTGGGTGCTAGAATATTTCCTATAGCGGTGGAATCAACCTCGGCAGTATTCGAGACATAGAGGCCATTATATCTTTGGTATTGAGTCTCAACTAAAAAATTTTTGAAATCAAAATTGAAATGAAAGTCATCATACTCAGTTGAGCCTTGAGCCACTGAATTAGCTTGCGGACCGCTTTTAAATGATACCGTTGCGCCAACGTAATCCTTATAGTTCAAGCCAAAACCTATAGTCGCCGCAAGATTAGGAGCGAAGCTCACTTTTTTGGTTTGATTTTGATTTTCTAACTCTAGCGAAAAGCCCGGGGTTCCAAAGACAATTTGCCCAGTTAAAATATATTTTGAAAGTGGGTCAACGCGGTCTTGAGATAAAGCTAACTTAGGTGCGGTGGCTTCATCGGGAGCAACAATTGCCTTGGTTTCAGCTTTAGGCTCAGCCTTGGATTCAACCTTGGATTCAACCTTGGATTCAACCTTGGATTCAACCTT
>JAYVXS010000197.1:0-13978 GCA_043784965.1 Bdellovibrionales bacterium | reverse complement strand
GGAGGTTATATGAACAGCTACGGAGTCGTTTTAAGGAAGCTCAGAGTGATCAACAAAGAGCAGATGAAGGTAGCAGCGAAGCGAATTGGTCGCAGTGTCGGTTGGCTCTGCGAAGTCGAAAATCAGACAGGCAAAGCCAGAATCAGCGAAGGGGAATTTAGACGAATCGTGAGTCTTTACGGCGGAGACAAATATAGCGAGAAGGAATTCGCCCTATGGATCGCCAACGCTGCTAGGGCGAAGCCCAGGGAAGACGAGATCTCATTTGATGGAGCCATTCTTAAATTTCTGAGGCTCAAGAAGCCAATGACCTTGAAGGAAGCTGGTCTCTCCATTGGAGTCACAAAGAGCTGCATGGCTAAAGTTGAGAGTGGATCTTGTAAAGTGACTGTTGAACGCAGAAATCAGCTCTTGAAAGTCTATGGCTACAGTCCGAGCAGCTATTAAAACTTTTACTCACGAGATAAGCGCGCTCTGAATGTCCCAGCGATGTTCAAGCTTGATATTTTGCTGCGAACTTTTGACGAAAAAAAGCGTCTGGAGGTTTTTGATTTCGCGATGAAGCTCAAGGCCGGGGTGCCACAAACTGAAAAACAAAGTTCAGAAAAAATTCAAGAAAGTGATCTGAAAGATCATACGAATGCGAAAGTTTGAAATGAAAGGTCACCTAGAAAAGTAAACGGTGAACAAAACTGAATTTTAAGAAACAAATATTAGGAGAGAAAATGGGTGCATTTAAAGAGGAGTTTTATAGTGGAGATCAAATACTTGAGAAACAAGATATGGATGATCAAAAGCTCAGCCTGTCGATTATCGAATCAGCTCAGCAGATATCTAAGGTCGAAGTCATTTTTGAATTTAGTGTTCTGACGCCGAAGCCAACTTTGTACCTTGGGGTCAGAGCAGTAGACGGCAGTTTTCGCATGGAAAAGCGAGGGCACAGTGCTAAGAAATTTAGAGCTGCGATGTGGTGTGGATCGCTGGAGAGTCTATTCAAGTTTAGGGAAAATGTAGAGTTTCGTTGCGAAAAGTAAACACGAATAAAATGAAGATTTTAAAAACAAACAAAAAGAAGAAGGATACAGATTTATGAATTCAGTTAAAGAAATTTTTATAGCGGTGGCGATTATTGTTGGCGGCGGATTTGCCGTCCAGAAGATCCACCATAAGGTACGAGCAATGACATTACAAAAAGTCCATCAAGGTTTACCGCCAATTGGTAAATTTACTGAGAAGCTTACTGGCATTAAGGCTAGCTCAATCGAGCAAGGCAAAACGCATTGAGAAAAAGCGGCTTGAAAATGGTGAAAAATCATGAGAAAAACAAGTGTATCAGCGCACATACGGGAGTCTGGGCGCTGTGAGTAGTGTGAAAAAAGTGTCTTGTTTATATGCGCGAGTCAGCACAGACATGCAAGCAACAGGATTGGAATCACAGGTAAGAGCGCTGAAATTATATTGTCAGCATAATGAGATCCCGGATCTCGAGATTTTCGCTGATGAGGGCATTTCTGGTGCAAAAGAGTCAAGACCTGCACTTAACCGCCTTATGGAGGCAGTTGAAGCGGGCACGGTCTCACATGTGATTGTTTTCTCCTTCAGTCGGTTTGCAAGAAGCACTACTCATTTATTAAAAGCACTCCAAAAATTTAAAGATAAAGGAGTGCAGTTCGTAAGCCTCAGCGAGAAGGTCGATACAGGGTCAGCAATCGGGATCGCAATTTTCACAATTTTGGGAGCAATTTCTCAGTTAGAAAGAGAGTTAATCGCGAAGAGAGTTCGCAACGGTCTTGCCAATGCGAGAGCGAAAGGAAAAATTCTGGGTCGCAAAAAAATGCGAAACTCAGTTTTGATTCGAGAGCTCTTAAAAAGTGGTTTAAGTTACAGGCAGATTTCAGTCATTGCTAAATGTTCTCACGGTTCGGTTCATGCGGAAGTTTTGGCTCTAAAAAAAGAGCAAGCCACCGCAAAAGAGAACGAGAAGAAGCTTGTGCAAAAGCCTGAAATCAAACCTGATGAACTAAAAAAAGTTGTGTTCCACGAGTTGAAAGTGGAAGATCTTGGAAAACAAACCCCTGTGAAATGACGTGAAGATGAGTATCCGATAAGACTTTCTAAAAACTTTGGGCTCAAAAAACATGAGCTTCGCTACGTCTTGCAAACAGCGAGAGACAATGAAAAAGAGATCAAAAAAGCGTGGAGTAAGTTCTTCAAAGAAGACAAATAACAAGGGCCATGAATTTGTTGCAAAAAAAGTAGATTTTAAAAAGGGCTTTATTCGCCTTTATCTAGAGAACGGGCAAGAGATCAGGACTCCAATATCTTTTTATCCATTACTTGAAAAAGCCACTGGTAAACAGAGACGCAATTTTGAATTGATCGGCGAGAACACCGGCATTCATTGGCCGGACCTGGATGAACATCTAAGTGTCGAGGGCATTGCACTCGGTAGGCGCGCAGTCGGCTCAAACTAAAACTGTAAATCGGCAGGGACTAAACTCCTTGCCGATTTTTTTTCGTCCTGGGTGGTCATTATAGCTCTCTCGAAAAGAAAATGGCCGCGCGCCAAGTATGTCCTTACGATACCAGACAGTTCGCCCGACACCCTCTGCAATCCAATACCTCGAATTCGATCTTGAGACCCGCTCGATATTTTAGTGTTTTTAATAACTCAAGTGCTAAATGAAAAACTGTTTTCATAAGCGATTCAGAGGGTTGCTGGCAGATTTTTTCTCATCGATTTTTTTGAAATTTGAAAAATCGCAGTCAATGTCAACGCCTTTTGAACTCAAAAAAGTCACAAATCTATATTGGTCTATAGCAAAAATATGCTACTAAAATCGCCTTGTAATCATCTTCATTTAATCTGCCCAAATCCATACATTGGCGTTCACGTTGAATCAAAATGACCGTAATGTTCGTGAGGCAGACCAAACCTTCCGTTGTTGATTTCCGTGATCGCACCTTGAATTTGGGCGTGCACCATTGGTAATGACCGCTCTGCCGACGTAGCAGCTGCTAAAGCAAATCAAAAATGTTTGTGCTCAAATCTAAAGGCACGTATCATATTTACCTACGCAAATATAGTATCCGTCAGTAGGGTCCCCGGGAGAGGGGCTAGGAATCCAACAGGCTTTCGAACCCTCCTTGCAGATTTCCGCCAATTTGAAAGTTCCGTTGCCAGTAGGAGGTTTTTTTGAACGATCCATCAAAAAATCGATTTAATGTTGAAAAAGACAGGTTTGAGGTTTCTAGCATCTTCAAATGGTACGCCGATGATTTTTCTAAGCAGGCTGGTTCCGTTCAACAGTTTTTAAGTTCCCACATGCGCCTACCAAGCGGAACTACCTCTCAAGCTGTAAGTTCAGCGGGCATCGAGTACAAAGAATACGACTGGTCGATCAACGGTTACTAAAAAACTAGATATCTGTGTTTTTGATCTGCTTTTCGACAGATGCATGCCCCTAAATCAGCTATTAGAAAGATACTTGTCGAAGACGGCGTGTCCATTCGGGACTTCGGTTGCAGCCAACAAAAGCCCCATGATTTGGCTGATATCAGGCACTCAACAAAAGTTGACTAAACAGTCAAAAACTGCTCAGATATCTTCATGTCTATTTGCATCTATGATAAATGGCCAAAATCCAAGACTTGTAGGGTGGTATCATGACGTCAAGTGCGCTTTCTAATTCCAATTTATATTGCACTACTGATTTTTTAGATCGATTAAAAAATCGAGAGTCAGACTTGCTTGCCAAAGTTTTCCAAGAAACCAATCCCGTTCTCCTAAAGCTTGCTGCAGCAAATGGTATTTTTGCTGAAAACGCCGAGGATCTTGTACATCAAACTTGGGAGCGTTTTTTCACGAATCTTGAAAAGTTCGAAGGCCGATCTGAACTTCGTACATTCATCTGTGGCATTCTTATCAATAAGATCAGAGAGTTCAGAAGGGCTTCTGGACGTATCATTTTCGACGAAGATTCAGAGGCCGTAATGGACCGCTCATTTACAAGCGATGGCTGGTGGAATACTGAGTATCCTGACCCGTTGGCGACCTTACATTCATCGCAGGTACTCGGTTTTATAGAAGAATGTCTTGATGGCCTGACTGAGAACCAAAAGGCTGCATTTATATTGAAAGAGGTTGAACAAGAAAAAACTGACGAAATCTGTAATGTTTTAGGTGTGAGTGTCTCTAACCTACGGGTCCTCATATTTCGAGCAAAGGACAAATTGAGACAATGTTTAGAGGGCAAGATTGGGATCTCGGAGCAAGCGTAAATGAAACTAGGTCATAAGCTAAGACATTATTGGCACGAAGTATATTTCTCAATCTTCTCTGAAAGTGGAGTTGATTTCGCTATGAGATGTAAAGATGTAACTGCACACATTGATCTTCGCGACCGCCCCAAAGGCGTTCTTGGTCAATTTCGATTTTGGTTACATTTAAGCCTGTGCCAGGCCTGCGATAATTATATGAAGTTCAGTTTGGTGCTTGGTGAAAAGCTTCGAGAATATTCAAAGCTCCTGAATATTAAATCCGATCTCGATCAATTGAATAAGAGTTTACTAGAGAAATATTCAAAAAAAAAGACTTAACCTAGGATATTAAAAATGGGTCGAACTCCAAAAATCACTCGCGAAAAAGCGCTCAGATCTGCCATGACTCTTTTTTGGTCTCAGGGCTACAGCGCTACGACACTTGATCAAATTCAAGAAGCTGTTGGCCTTCAGAGAGGCAGCCTGTATTCATATTTTGAGAGCAAAGAAAAACTCTTTCACGAAGCACTTGAACTCTATCAAGAAGAAATCGTCTCAAAGAGAAAAGACCTCGTTAGAAATGCGCCGTCAGCAAAAGAGGGCATCGAGCTCTTTTTTTCAATTTTAATTGATCACTCGATTCAGAACAGAAGCTTTCCGGGATGCCTGAATACTAATTCGGCAGCCGAGCTTGCAGTTATCGACAAAAAGATCGCAAGTCGTGCACGACTAGGTTTAAAATCATGGGAAGCTTTTTGGGTCGAAATAATTGAACAAGGAAAATCCGAAGGAGATATTTCAAAAAACAGAGATTCAGCCGAGCTTGCACGGCTCATCATTACTCTCACCCAAGGGATTAATGTGGTCAGCAAAGTGAATCCAGATCGAACTTATTTAAATGGAATAGCGAAATCAGGTCTTTCTCTCATTAATTAAATTACGAGGAGAATTTATGATTAAACTTATGCTAACTTTGTCATTACTACTTTCAGAAAGCCAATCTTTCGCGGTTTCAAAAGCAAAAACACCTCAACTCGAAACTGCAAGCTTTGCGGCCGGATGTTTTTGGGGCACTGAAGAATTTTTTCGCAAAATCCCAGGCGTCGTCGAATCAAGAGTAGGCTTTACTGGCGGAACGACACCAAATCCAAAATATGACGATACTCACGACGGACATACCGGACATGCGGAAAGTGTCGAAATAAAATTTGATCCAAACAAAGTGACATACGAGCATCTGCTCGACCAATTTTTTAAAATGCATGATCCAACAACAAAGAATAAGCAAGGTAACGATACAGGCAGCCAATATCGTTCGGCAATTTTTTATCATGGTGATAAGCAAAAGCAAGCGGCACTCAATTTTAAGAAGAAAGTCGAAAAGTCCGGCGCATGGAAAGGCGAAATCACTACTGAAATTTCTGAAGCCAAAAGCTTTTGGCCATCTGAAGAATACCATCAAAAGTATCTCGTTAAAAATCCAGGCGGCTACGACAATCACTATTTACGAAAAATATCATTCGATAAAAACTAGCGCCCTTGCTTCTTTAGCACTGCGATAGCATTTAAAATGAGTTCGGGATGCTCCCACGGGATAAAGTGATTCATCCCTTCTATTTTTTGCATGAATTTCACCTGAGTGACTTGCACATGAGCGAGAATGAAGTCCTGGTTTTGAGGTGGCACGAGTGTGTCGGCAGTTCCTTGAATAGTAGCCACTTGAGCTTTCATTTCGTGCCATCTCGGGCTCAACACTTCAAGCTCCTTCTTAAGAGCTTCGATTTCTTCATTGCAAACACGTAGGTTTTTTGGAATTAAATACTCAATCGGCCACCATGATGCCGGATACTGAAACCACTTCTTCTTCTCAAGATTTGGATCTACTGAACTCGCAACAAAAATAATGGCCGCCACTTGATCAGGCATATCTATCGCAATTTGCGCAATGACGGCTCCCCCGTAAGAGTGTCCAACCAAAATAGGCTTCTGTCCGCTTTTATTAAAACGCAAAACCGAAATCACGTCTTCGGCTTGCGTCTTAAGCGAAGGCTCCGTAATGCCAGCGCCCGACCCGCCATATCCTGGCCGATCAATTGCGATCAGATGAAAATTTTGTTGTAGATCCTTATTTAAAAGAAACTCAGACCAGCCTTCCCAACCTCCCGGAGATCCATGCACAAATACAAGTGGCACTTTGGTCACGTCCCCACTCCAAGCGAATCGCATTTGACGATTCTTGGCTTGATATACTTCGACATTGTCAGGAAATTTATTTTTAAATTCTAAAATCTTTGGCTCAATTCTGGACGTTGGAGATGTGCATGATGCAAAAAAAAAGAAACTCCAAATCAAAAATAACTGCGATAAATTTGTGATCAATCTAAGATCCCAACTGTTGCGATAAATGAAATTAGCAGACCACTATCTCGTCCTTTAGTAAATTCACCATTTTTATAATCACCCAACACTTCAAAGTGAGTCAGTTGTATAATTGGATAGTATCGATCGGCCTCTTTCGGAAAGGCAAACCAAAACCCATATGACAGGTTATTAAATCCAGAACTATTTGCGCTCGGTCCATAGTAATATCGATTGTATAGCGAATCTCCCCAGCCAAGCGAAGCAAAAATATTTGACTCAATTAAAGTCTGCTCCGGAGGAATTCGAACATCAAAAATCTTAATTTTTGACTGCAACTCAAAGTAGTTTCCATGTGATACACTCACGTCCTTTGAGTAGCCTAAATCCAATTCAGCAAAGTACTTGCTATTGTATCCGGGCAGGAATAATTCAAGTCTTGAATTCCACTCATATGTGTCAGGCCGATTTGGAGAGCCGCTTTTTACGGACTGATAATTTGGGAAAAGAGGCTCATCAGTAATCGAGATAAATCTCGTTCTTAGTCGAACGACATCGCTGTATACAAAATCACGATATCCGATTGAATCGCCTAAAAATTCAAGACGATCATCAAAGAGAAAAATACCAACCACCGGATCAATTTGAAAGTCCCGGTACAGGACAATCCCTTTACTTTCAAGTACAGAAGAAAACCGAGCTCCAATATTAATGCTACTGACAATGCCATCGTGATGCGGATCAGATTTCGCGGGATTAAAATAGAAAATTATAATCAAGCAAACAAAACAATCTAACCAGATACCTTTATTCAAATCTCTCATTTCACTTCGAGCGCTCTAGAGAGAATTTGTTCAACGTGCTCAAATTTGATTTTCGGATTTGCAAGTATGAGACGCAAAAATGTGCCATGAGAATCTTTTGAAAAATTCACCAATGCAAAATTTTCGGTCTTTAACTTTTCTCGAACCTTTTTTGACCAATCAGGATCCATTTCTTTTGGCGCATGCACTCGAACACAAATGTTGAGGTACTCAGGGTTTGCGACCAGCTCAAGACGGGGCTGAGTTTGAATCCAATTCACACACTCTGATCTTAAAGAAAAAAGTCGATCAACGAAACCACCGAGAGCTTCTGAACCTAGATTTTTCCACAGAGTCCAAAAACTAAGAGCATCAGGTCCTCTGCCACATTGCCAAGATAGTCTTCCACGATCTTCAGTGACTTCATCGCTATGAAATATATAGTCTCCACCAACCACATCATTGGCTTCTAGCAAGAGACCTCGCTGCCGAGTAAGAAAAAAACTACATGTAAGACCCGCTCCAAATAATTTGTGAGCATCAAAGGTCATTGAATCTGCCTTTTCGATTCCCTTGATAAGATGCTTGGCTTGCGCCGAAAAAAGAGCTGGTCCGCCCCAAGCACCGTCGACATGAAGCCACACTTTTTCAGGCTCACAGATTTGAGCAAGTTCTTCTATAGGATCAAAAGCGCCGTGAACTGTTGTTCCGGCCGTCGCACAGACCATAAGCGGAACTTCAGCTTTTGATTTTGCAAGACTTAAAGCCTCGCGAAGCTTGTGAGATAGCATTCTCCCCGATTGATCTGTATCGATGAGCACAATGGCATATGTACCCAGACCAAGTGCTGCGCAAGCTTTTTTCATCGAATAGTGTGCGGCAGTTGAGACAAAGACTTTAAAGTTCACACCTCGATTTCCAAATTCCTTAGAATCAGGAAAAAGCCTTTGTCTCGCGCAATGAATCGCCATAAAATTTGCAGCACTACCACCTGGTACGCCAATGCCGTCACGGCAATGAGGTGCCCAGCCTATCAATTCACAAAGGCGATCCACGACCTCAAGCTCAACTGCTGTAAATGCCGGACTTGCCTCGAAGGTTGCCATAGTTGTTTTTGCTTGTGCTGCTAAAGATTCAGCTACAAGAGTCTCAGGAAACACCCCGGAAAAAAGTTGATTCATAAAAAATGAAGAGTGTGTTGAAATCGATAGCTCGCTTATCTTATTTAAAACAAGTTCAACCTCTTTCCATCTCGTAGAATTCGAAGTCAAATTAAGGTCTAACTTGGAGCGAATTTGAGAGAGCGAACCTGAAGAAAAAACATGATCGCCCTCACGGGTTTGAATTTTTGGGACGTAGACATGAAAAGTCTTTCCTTTTTGTGAAACGCATTTGATTTCGTGTTCAGCTCCTTTAGGAGTGACAATGACCTGTCCGGGCTCATGGATACTCAATTCAGTTTTGAGACCGAACTCGGCACGATTTTCAAAACAACCTTCTTGAACAAGTATGAGACACTGACTCCATCCATGATCATGAAGTTCTGAAATGCTTGTATTGCTCCATTCGCAAGATACGATTTCAAAGAAATCATTTCCATACAAAACTGTTCTCTTGTAACTGAGCTCTTCATTTTTGGACATATTTTATGTTCCTTGAGTTTTTAATTTCGCCCGCAAGAAAGAATCGAAGCATTTAATATTCAGAATCAGTTGTTTGCGGCTAACTATCAGAATGAGTACACATGCAACAAGTACTGTACAGGCAAGACTAAACAAAAGCCCACCGTCATCTTGTACAATAAGACCTAACACAAATAGGTGACTTAAGATGGCCCCCGCCATAATTCCAATCCCTACGATTGCGCCAAGAATTTGAGTGCTTGGCAAAAGCAGTAAAATACAAGCGATGAGCTCTGAAAATCCAGCAAACCAACGTCCCCAAGGTTCAACACCAAGGCTTGAAAATATAAACTTAGACTCAGGTGCACCCGTGAATTTAAAAAACAAAGTTTGAAACAAAATAATTGCGGCTATCAAGCGTAATCCTAGACTTAGATATTTCACTTAAAGCTCCTTGCTTTTTACGCTTGGCCAGTTGGTATCGGCATCTGTCAGATAAGATTTGGGGTCTTTCTTTTTGTCGTTCAGCCAAGTGTTTCGAGTGTCCGCGAAAGTGCCGTCATAGAAAAGAAGTAGGCGTCCGTTTTGAACATGAAAGCTTTTAGGGTCTATATCTACTTTTTTACTTTTTGTAGCAACGGCGAAAGCACACCATCCACCAAACTGCGGCAGGTATTCTTCAGAATTTTTCTTGAAAAGATCGAGATGCTCCTGGCTTAAAAAAACATAAGTAGCATCTTTGAATTTAAAGCGAAACGCCTTACTATTTTCAGATCCCACCTTTTCAGCTTTGTTGTTTTTTAAGTAACTAACGGGATCATAGCAATCTGAATCGACCTTTGAATCTCGATCTTCACAAAGAGCAACGCCATTTTGATTAAGTCTTAGTTCCGGACTAGCAGCGTAACTCAAGGAAGAGGTCATAAAAATGCTAAGTACTATAAACTGAAACTTCATTTTTCCTCCAAAATATTGTTATTTCCATATGTAAGAGACAACCTGAAGGATAATGTTACAAAGTTTTTTACTTTCTCGCGATATCATTTTAAGTATCTGTATTTGCTATGTTTTTATATATTCGCATTCTTATGTAATCTTTGGCAAACAAGTCTCTCTCACTAAAAAGAAAGAAGAATTTTATGATCAAATTAAAACAGACTCTTATCCCGATTCTAGGTCTCAGTATCTGCGTGAGCGCTCATGCAGAAAGGCTGATTGCAAGCTCAGGAAAAGACCAGGTCCAGCTGATAGAACTTTACAGTTCTGAGTCTTGCTCAAGTTGCCCTCCGGCTGACAAATGGGTCTCCTCTCTCAAAGACAATAAAGGTTTATGGAAGAACTTTGTTCCTGTGGTTTTTCATGTCGACTATTGGAATGATTTGGGATGGAAAGATTGCCTGTCTTCAAACTTAATGACCAGACGCCAACAAGAAGTCGCTCGAACCTGGCCAAAGTCTTCGGTCTATACTCCCGCCGTTGTCGTGAACGGTAACGAGTGGAAAGATTGGTCGAGCAAGAATATTTCTGAAAAAACTGCTCCCTCCGATATGAAGCTCTCAATCTATGATGACAAAAATGGCGATTTTGAAGTCGTAGTCGACGGTCTCAAGTCAAATGCGACGGTATACACAGTGAGACTCGCAAAATTGGGAATGGGAATTTCGACCGACGTCACAGCAGGAGAAAACTCTGGCCGGCATCTCGAACATAATTTTGTCGTTCTAAATTGGGAAGCCAAAACAGTTTCTGTGAAAAATCCGAAAATCTCATTTCATTTTGGTGCTAGCGACAAAAAATCAACACGTACGGCTTTGGCTGTATGGATTGAAAAACAAGGTAGCCCAATTCCGCTTCAATCAGCAGGAGGATACTTATGAACTCAAGACTTTTTCCGAAATTTTTTATGGGACTTGTTTTAGCACTTGGTGCTACAAAGGCATTTGCCTGGGACGCTAAAACTTTCAAGAAACCAAGTCGCTCAGAACTCGCAAAAAAACTCTCAGAAATACAACTCAAGGTAACTCAGGATAGTGATACCGAGCATCCATTTCAAAACGAATTTTGGCATAACGAAAAAGAGGGAATCTATGTTGATATCGTTTCGGGAGAACCCTTATTTAGCTCTTTTGATAAGTTTGATTCTGGAACCGGCTGGCCAAGCTTTAGCAAGCCCCTCGTCGAAGAAAATCTAGTTAAAAAGACAGACAACGGACTCGGGACCACACGTACGGAGGTTCGTAGCAAGTACGCCGACTCACATCTCGGGCATGTTTTTGATGACGGACCAAAGCCTACCGGACTACGCTATTGTATGAACTCGGCTTCACTCAAATTCATACCAAAAGAAAAGTTAAAAAATGCGGGATATCCCGAATACGAAAAATTATTCGCAAAAAATAAACCTAAATCAAAATAGGACTCAATGATGGCTGTCTTCTTAACAATTTTTGCTGGCACTTTTTTACTTGAAGATGTGGCACTAGCTTCGAGCCTAGCACTCGTAGCCAACGGCAAAATGAGCATGATGACAGCATTCTTGGCCTGCTTCCTGGGAATTGGCATTGGTGATCTGGGCCTCTACTTTCTAGGCTATGGGACTTCATTATCGAACAGAATTCGAGAACACAAATTTTTCAAGAAATATGAGGCGACCTTTTCCAGACTAGAAAATTCGAATGTATTGCCCTATTCGATCGTGATATCTCGCATTTTACCAGGAACTAGAATTCCAACCTATGTTGGAGCCGGGTTTTTGCGATATCCGTTTTGGCGGTTTTTTTCGCTTACGTCTATCAGCGTATTTTTATGGGTCTTAGTTGCACTCTTTGCCGGCCAGTCTTTGAATCACGTCCTTCAAAAAAACTGGATTTTGTCGCTTCTCATACTCCTTACTCTTCTGATGTTGTTTAAATATTTAGCATCTAACCTCATTGACCCATGGAAGAGAAAGGCATTTTTCCATTCTTGGAGAAAGTGGCAGCATTTTGAGTTTTGGCCAGCTTGGGTATTCTACCTACCTATCGTTCCTTATTATTTTTATCTTTCTTTGAAAGCTCGTAGTTTCTTACTCCCCTTCTATGCAAATCCTCAAATTCTTAACGGCGGATTGATCGGGGAATCGAAATTTGACTTTCTCAAGCATCTCAAAAAAGATGATCCCACTACATTAAAATGTCTGTTGCTGGATTCTACTTCGGCTGATTTTATTCAATCTGTAATTGAGCAAAATCAATTTTCATATCCTTTTATAATCAAACCTGACATCGGACAACGCGGCTATGGAGTGAGAATCATACGCTCTCAAGATGACTTAGAATCCTACCTTCATAACAACCAAAGTTCATCGCTCATAGTGCAAGAGTTGAGTCATCATCCTCGTGAGGCAGGAATATTCTATTACCGACACCCATCACAAGAGTTTGGATCGATTTTTTCTATCACAGATAAAAAGTTCCCGGAGTTGGTAGCTGATGGTCAAAAGAATCTTGGCGACCTCATTCTTAGCGACTTGCGAGCCCGAATGATTGCGCCCGTTTATTTTTCAAGACATCGTGAGCAACTCAATAAAGTTTTCACCGAAGGGTCAAAGATCCAACTATCTGAGTGCGGCAATCATTGTCAGGGGGCGATTTTTGAAAATGGAGAATATTTGATGAGCGATGCGCTCGCCAAAAGAATTGATTCTTTAGCTAAGAGTATCCCCGATTTTTACATCGGCCGCTTCGACGTGAAATATAGAAATGAACATCTCTTAACAAAAGGCTTAGAATTTCAAATTGTCGAGGTCAATGGGGCTGGATCTGAAGCGACACATATATGGGACAGTAAAACAAAATTATCAGAGGCCTATTCGGTACTCTTCAAACAATGGAAAATTCTTTTTGAAATTGGAAACGAGATCAAACTCCAAAAGAGGACTCAGTATAATCTTAAAATCTGGGCATTCCTAAAAGAGTGCTTCAGTGTTGTTCGTCGGAACGACAAACTTTCAATATCGTCTTAAACCCACATGCAACAAAATCTCTTTGTTGAACATCTCCATGCCATTTGGACCCATCATCTGTATGAATTTGAAAATTGTGATGTGATAAATTCCAAATTAAAATCATTTAAAAGTTCGAATTATTTAACCCAAATTCGTGTGTCTGCGACGTGAATATTACAATTTAATTTCGATTTCTGTAGGACTTTTTTACGAGCTTTTTAACCCAGAGATTTATGATTTGCGCGAAGTGATTTCGCCGCTTCCGTGCGGCGTTGAGGAGAGGATTCAGAACTGTTCGTCGTTTTCGATTTGTGTATTGAGTTCGAGATGAAGCTGGTAAAAGTCTTCTTCTTTTTTAGTTATGGTTTTTTTATTTTTTCCTTCAAAATCAAGATTGACCGAGCGCTGCCGAACAAGCGCCCAATACGCCTGCCCGAGCGCCGTGATCATCTGATCGAAGCGCTCAAGCTCTTGCTCGGTTAAAAAATACATTTTCGATTTTTTGCCCATGCTTCAACTCAGGGCTTCGGGTGCGATTTTTAAAATAAGATCGCCGTTAATGATTTGCTTTTTTTCTTGCATCGCCATTTTCATGGCCGTGATCGCTAAACTATTGATTTTTCGCGGCAAGCCTTTTGATAACTCATGCATCACTAAAAAGCTGGTTTCGTCAAAGAGCGGATCCTTTCTTCCCGCGTTGACAAGTTGACCTTCGACGTAAGTTTTCACCTCGCTCTTGTCGAGCCCCGCCATGTGGTAGTGGATGTGGATGCGCTGCCTGAGGGGCTCGTGGATCGAGCGATTGAGTTTATCTAAAAGTTCAGGCTGACCGACCAGAAGTAAAATAGAACTCATATACCCTCCGATTTGTTAAATGCAATTTAACACGGAAGAATTCCTTGACGATTCCAAAACTCAGCTCTACAAAAGTACTCGCTAGCTTTTAAGTT
>JAYVXS010000196.1:0-13991 GCA_043784965.1 Bdellovibrionales bacterium | reverse complement strand
GGAATGGTGCCGTAAACGGCCCGAAGCGCCCGCAGAACAGAGTCTGCGTCATTCAGATTTCCGTACACGCCGGGATTGAAATTAGGATTCACGATTCGAATGAGATCGAGTCCGCTCCTGACGCCAGCATTGATGTCACGCAATAGATCAAGTGAGTCCTTTCCATTTTCAAGAACACTTTTAAGGGTGATGACGGTCTGAATGGCCTGGGCTAAAATTTGGGTTAGCACCAGAACGTCGCCGCCAAATAAATCTGCTTTCGCAGGCTTTGGACTCAGCAGTAAAAGAGCTGAAACTAAAATCGTGAAAATTCGTTTTTTCATGCGGCCACCTCCTTCATTGATGAAACTCCAAAGGGTGCAAGCTCGGCTGCTTTGAAAAGTGCTGCTTCAAGCGAAAGCCCATCGAGTTTCAATTTTTCTAAAAATTGGTTGTCTCTGGAATCTGAAGTCGAAATCCAATACTCAAGCGGTGATGGTTGAATTCTGATGACCTGACGGCTTTCGCCCTCCATCAAGAAACCTTCACTGAAAATGCCTTTTCGCTGCTCAACACTTTGGATAAGCCTGAGTTCCTGCGTGTTCAGCTTCAAGGCGTCTCGTAAAACATTGGTGTCACCTTTTTGAAGCATGATGAGCTTTGTTGCGGTATTATTCAGAATCGCAGGCCCCATGCCGCTTGCGATGATTTCTTCAACCCCTTGGGTGATAAACGTAATGCCGCTACCAGTTTTTCTAAAAGTTCTGGCTGCGTACTCCATGAATTGACTGGCCGCTGGACTTTTTAAAAGCTCCCACGCCTCATCAAGAAGCACGCGCTTAGGGACTGTCCGGTCAGATTCGATCTGCTCTAAGATGAAATTCGTTAGAATCAAGATCATGACGGATTGCAAATCGGGATACTGAGAGAGTCCCTTCAGATCAAAAGCCACAATTGTTCGGTCGGCCTCAATTTTACCAACGCCGTCGAGAAGTTTTCCGTATGGAGTTCCGCCGATCCACGGGAAAAGAAGTTTTCCGATCCGTTTGAGTGAATCATCAGAATCTGCCAGGCAGTGTTTCGCGAGATCTGAACGCACAGGCGAGCGTGGTGAAGGCTGGCTCCGGGCTTTTAAGAAGACACTTGTTAGTGCCGTTTCAAGTTGGACCCGATCAAAACGCGAAAGCTTTTCACCTTGATCGACCACCATTTGCTCGACGATGCTGACGAGGCCTTTTAGCCTGTCCCCTGAGGGCTCAACGCTTGGATCTTTCAGCTCAAACGGATTCAAAACGTACTGACCAGAAAGATTGATTTCGAAATATTGGCCCTCTAGAACTTCAGTCATCTTTTTGTAAGATCCCCCAATGTCGATCACATACACACGGGTTCCACGCGCAATCTGCTGAAGCATCAAAAAATTATTCGCAAAACTTTTGCCTGAGCCACTGGACCCGGTGACCAGCGAATTAAAATTACTCAAGCGAGACGAATAAGGATTGAATGAATACAAAGTTCCAAGCCTTGTCTTAAGCAGGCACACTGGGTTCTCATCACCCATCGATGCGCCATAAAGCGGAAAGAAATCGACAAGATTATTTGTCTTCATCCGCTTCGCTCGAACTAGCGACATTGGCGCTAATGGAAGATTTGATTTAAAAATCTTCCAGCTTCCGACAGTTTCTTGTGCTCCCTCGGAGCCGCTCAAAGTTTTGAACTTCGATAGAATTTCTTTTGTATGCAAATTGAGTCTGCGGTCGCCATCTTTCGTCGCGGCTTCACGCAAAATAATCATAAGCTCTGCTTGAAAAATTCTTTGACCCGTTTCAATGATTTCGCGAATCAAGTCCGTCGTTTGCGAAAGCCTTGATTCGCTTTCCAAATCTGAAACCCGATTGCTTGATGAACTTGAAAGGGAGTGCGCCATACGCCGCTTCTGCTCTAAACTTTTGATTTCTTTAGCTTGGTCTGGAATCTTCATCGAAAAGAGAAGTTCGTACTTAAATGGCAGCGCCAAAAAACCGCTCATCATTCCGGCGTATGTCATTTCAGGCAGTGTTTTAAGGGTGATGACTCGCGTTTTCAGACCGTCAAGATTGAAATCCTCTTGATCGAGAACAAGATCTCCAAACACCAGCTGTTCTCTAGGTGATGGATCGTCGATATCTGTGGCACGGCGACAAATATTCGGAGCGGTTGCAATCTCTGCGCGTTTAGGATTCAGATGTTCGTACTGAATTTGAACTAAATCTTCCTTTGTGCAATCGTGGGCAACGAAGCCAAGTGAAGCTAAAGTTGATTTTGCATTTTCTAACGCCTGACTGAGAGTCTGAAGACGATCCTCAAATCCTTTTTCAAAATCGGCAGCAAAAGTTTTTGTTTGCGCGAATGAAAAGACACCGGGCCGTTCAGCACCTTCGGTTTTTAAAAAATAAAGAAGCCGAGGCCTGAATAGAAATCCAGCCTTTCCTTGTTCAACCAAGTTTTCAGCGCGCTTTTGATCAAGTCGCTTTAGAAACTCATTTGGGGTTGTAACAAGGCTAGAGTGTTTTTGAATAACGCCCTCAACGTCAGACTCAATTTTAACCATAAACTGCGAAGTTGTGCCTTCTGGAAGTGAATTTGCAAAAGCCCGAAGACCAAGGGTCAACTGGTTGATACGGGATTCATCAAAGCACTCAATATCAAGCGGCAGCAGTTCAAACCCGGATGAGATTGATCCGTCCCAAAGAATTGCATGAGGAATTGGTTTTGATTCAAATTCCCAGAACGGTAAACTTTCGCATAGAGAATGTCTTTCGCTCATTTGGCACCGTCACTTCCGAAGCGTCGATACTTTTTGTCTGGGCTATTGGCAGACGATACTGTTGGCGAAATCAGATGCTCGAAAAAGTGCTGAAGAAACTGATCTGGTTTTCCTTTTTTGAAAAAAAATAGAATCCCGGCTAGAAATACGCTGGTGCCAAACACCATCGGAATTTTCAAGGAAGTTGATCCAAAAATTAAATTTTGGACCGATAGATTCAAAAGCAGAACGAGCACATCAGAAAGTTCAAGCCCCAGAATTTTATTTTTTGTTTCCAGTGTTCTGGGCACAGAGGAAGTTAAAAGATTTTCGTCACTCATTAGTGCACCGTCTGCGAAATGAAATCGACGATGGCTTGAGCCCCGAACCCAATGATGGAGCCAAGAATGGCATACCACATGTGTTGCTTGGCTCGCTCGTTGCCGCTCATCAGTGAAAATGCCGCCCATGCGATTCCGATAATCGAAAGAGTTGGCAGAATAACTCGCGTGAGTTTGGTTTGAATTCCAACGAGCGAAGATTCAACGCTGGCAAAACCAAGCTCTGGAATAAGCACAAGTGCCGCCAAAAGAACCGTAAAAGTTAGAAACAGTTTTTTATTCTTCATAAGATCACCTCCTTTTTTAGCGTTAGATTGCAATGGACTCCTCCTTGGCTTCGCTCTTGTCCGGAAACAGACATAAGAAAATATTTTCTGGAAGAAGCTGTACTCTGAGTGCGATGAAGCTGCCGACGAGTCGTCCTTCGCCGATTCGATTCCAGCTCGTGCGGGTTTCACCAGAAGACAACTGGTACTCTTCGAGGCTTAAGACGATATATTTCGTGTCGTCTTTTTCGTCGGGCACCACGAAATACTGATGGCTCGGAAACAAAAATAGTTTCAATCGAAACTTTTTTGAGCCCTGCTTTAGAAAAGCGATTCCAACGCTTTCGCCCTCAATAATTTCGCCGCTCGATGTGACCTCGCCGACATAAACGCCGTAGCTATCGGACTTACGAATTGGAATGACATTGCTGTATGGAAAGTTAGAATTTTCGTTCATGCTGAGAACCTTTCCATTTCGAACATTTCAACAACGTCTTCAGTCCACCCGCATTCGCAGCAAGTCAGATAGCCGCTCTGAAAATCAGTCAGCCCGCCACACTCTGGACAGACATCGCCATCAACTGGCGGTCCCGATTTTTTGAAATTAAGAAATCTGCGAGTAAGCAACGGCTCCTGACGTTTGCTATGGACCAACTCGGATTCGTTTCGATAAATTTCTTTTTTGCACTTTAATGTTCTAGACATTAGAAACTCCTCCACTGATTTGAGTTGTGCGATGAGGGACTTCGTTTCGCTTCAATTCGCTCCCATGCTTCAAGAGTCATATCTGGCGCTGAAAATGCGCTCTTCAATCGGCGCCATACCGACGATGGCTTCGCACCTTCAGATGGGGCCATTTTCAGATCGCTATTGATCTCCGTGGTCGTCTTGTTTTTGATTTTTTTGGTATTCATAGATGCACCTCCTTAGTTTCGAGTTAATAGAAGGCGTTCTCGTGACGACTTCCTGCCGTTCTATAGAGCAAAACAGAACGCAGACCCGCTGAAGGCGTATGCCAGATAAGTAAGTTGCTGATTTGTGTGATGAAGTTGGATTTGTACTTTTGTTGGTGAAGTTCTATGGGTGGCGATTCTCCGCCAGCCGTGATTTTGAATTGCTAGGTGATTTCTTTAGGTTGGGAGAAGTCGCTATGGTGGCGGACTTCCGCCATGGCGAAAAGTTAGACTGAATTTATCAACGCTGAAACGCGAATCTCTCCACTAAAGACTAGACTGCAAAGAGTCTCATTTTGAGATTGTGCAATTATTTTAAAGGTTTATAAGTTGGTTCCGATAAATATATAGCACTTTTGCTTGCTTTTTGCTGTAATATTGCTATATTCAATCCTAGGAGGATTTTATGAGTAAACAGATAAATATCCGCATACCTGATGAACTCAAAAGTGAAATTGAAACTCTTATTAATATTAAAGATACTTCTCTCAGTAAGTTCATTGCAGATGCGATCGTACTTGCTGTGACAGTCGAAAAAAATATGGATGCCAAGGCCCATAGTCGACTTGTAATTGAAAATGCTAAGGACCAACCAAAAGATTACAAGTTACTACTTAAAACGACATGAGTGACGGACAAAAACCACCAAAAGATAGTGACGAATAAGTGGCCGAAATTGAAGCCACTTTTTCTGATGAAACCGTCACTGCCATTTCATCGTCGGCGCAAGCTGATCCAATAGCTGATGCTCAGTGGCCACCTCAAAAAACTCCATATTTAATTCATAACTCTAATCATCAGTATCAGTATGTCTCTCAAGACAACACAACGATAAATAATCTTTTTCGAGAGGAAAGTAAGGGATGGAAGGACTTTTTTACAAAACTTTTTAAAGAAATTCTTTTAAGCATTATTGAACCAGATAGACTTTTGAAAAATGCGAAAGCAATTGTTTGGCTTACGCTAGCCTACACAATTTCACAAATGAGCTATCAGCAAATTAAAGATTTAATCGAACTATATCTTGCGCACTGTAAATAAGAATAACTCTATTTAACCGCGTCTGTAGACCTGACCATACTCTTAAAATATGCGGAGCTATGTTGAACGGAGAACTACAAATGGAACTTCAGAAATCTGGCTTTTGGGCACGAGAAGAACACCCAAACGAGAGCACGCGTTGCGAATTTCACCATTGTCAAAGTTGCCTGTGACAAGGCAGCGCGTGGCACCTGCTGGCATTTTTTCAAGCATGCTGAGTCCATTTTCGCCGCCGCCAAGATCGTAATCGAAAAGCAAGGTGAAGTTCTCGGGATTGGTCAGAACCTCATGACTGAGCGAACCCAACCCCTTGCCATTAGAAGCAAAATTCGTTTGTGGCAAAAGCTTGGACTCATCCAACTTAAGTCTCCAGAGCTCACGGCCGGCTTCTTGGTCATCAAGTACATAGATCTTAGATTTTGAATTGAACTTCAACCGAGGAACATACCAGGCTGCACGATCTTTCACTGGCAATCGAATCGTAATGGTTGTACCGACCTCAAGTACAGATTCAGCGAGAACCGATCCGCCCCAGTTTTCAATGTGCTCTTTCGCATGTGAAAGACCGATTCCCGATCCATTTGGCTTACCAGATGAAAAATTCTTTTCAAAAATGCGAGGCAAATTCTCGCAGGCAATGCCTTTTCCGGTATCAGAAACACTGATTTCGATTTCGCCACCGCTATCTTTTGCGCGGATTAGGATTCGGCCATCAGTCCCCAAGGCTTCAATTGAATTCGTTACTAAGTTTCCAAGTACAGCGCGAAGTTCAAATGGGACATGAGTCACCAGTCCCGACGACAGCATGTCATCAATATCAAATTGAAGCTTTACGGATTTTGAAACGTAGAGGTTCAGTTCCCTTCGTGATTGAGTGAGTGTGCTATAGATGTCAGTTATAAACTGCTCAGATAATTTTTCATCAGGTCTGTCGTCGAGCTTCGAAATCAATTCGCGAATTTGTCCAATGGTCAGTTCCAGCAATTCCCGATCTTTTGAAACTGAGTCCGGCAATTTTTTTGGTATCCGCATTAATGCCGCAAGCGGAGTTCGAAGATTGTGGCGAACCTGCTGTGCTACTTCGCTCTTAATGAGCTGTTTTTCTACTTCGAGGTCTTTCCTAAACTGCTCACTTAGCCGTCGCTTCATAAACTGAGTTTGTGGAATCGAAACAAGATTTAAGATAAGCCACAAATAAAATGCGTAGGGAACCAAGCTAAAGCGATCAAACTCAAAAGTGATTTTATCAGACGAGACTGAGGATAAACTTACCTCGACCGGGACGGTTATCGAGTCCGTTGTCAGTGACTGTAAAAATCCAGCATTACTAAAAACCTCAGCCTTCGGCGGTAAAATAAATGATCGGCCAAGTTGCCCAGACTGGTAATGAATTTTTTTAAAATTAGCTAGGCGTGCTTCTTGTAGGATCAGACTTGCCTCTCGAAAGTCGTCTAGCTTGACCATCCTTGATAGAAAACGTGTGGTCTCTTCAGCGACGGATTGAACGTGAAGCGTATTTAGCACAACGGACAATCCACAAAATATCAATAGCCCCATCAATGAGATGATGTACTGTCTTTTTTCAAATTGCTTTATTCGCTGTGCAGGAGTTTGGTTCACTGAACTTCTCCGTTGTCTTGCAAAACAAATCTTGAAGTTCGCAGTGGCGCATCTTTTAAGATTGTTATCTGCGAATGAAAAACCTCGACACTTTTTAAAAATGGAATCTGAAACGTACCAATTTGTTTGCCTGAGTTTTCTTTTTCTAGAAGGGGAATAATCTTTTCTAAGAAATTAGAGTCGATATGCCACGGGGTGGTCGGTTCAGTAATTTCAATTTTAGTGTCCTTCTCGATAAGCCAAGCAAAATTAGGCAGGGCCTCAAGTAATGATCTTCGCAGGCAATTATCTAAAGAGTCTGAAAGTGCAAATCCCAAGGACCGCTTTTGATTTTGAAATGATTCAATTAAACAAACGACTCCAAAAATATCATCAGGAGTCGCCATGCGATAAAATGAAATTTCTGAGTTCGAATTTTGGCTCCGAAACTTTTCAGCCAATTCACAACTTGCCTTGATTTTTTGGAATGGTGTATGGCTTTGAATATGCTTTCCAAGATAAAATCTTTCTAGCGCTTCAAACCAAGCATGTGTGGCTGGGTCAATCGTCGCCGCTGCTGCAAAGCCGATCGAATCAAATCCTAATGTTTTGCATATGAGTCTTTCAATTGCTTCTGCGACTGATTTTTCTAAAGCGATTTCTCGGCGCGCATCAACACCTCGCCCTTCTGCTTCAATACCGTCCCAAGTTAGGACGGTTGAAAAATCAAACAGACCAGAAAGAAATCTTTCCGGCCAACTGAACTCTTTAAATCTTGGGTTCAGTGCCTGACGATTCGAATAGAGCCAAGCGGCTAGCGAAGTTTTATTCGCCACAACTGATTATTCGCATAGAGTTCAGATAATTCCATTTTCCAAGGTTTTCTAACTAGCGCCGCGTAAGGCGACGCGATTAAGGGAACAATTGCAGGTTCAGATAAAGCGCGGAAGTGCAGATCTTTTAGCTTATGAATCCGCAGAGCCTTATCATCAGATGCCATGTAATCAGCTAACCACTCAGTTCGTTCGGACTTTTTCAATCCCAATAATCCCGCATTCAAAGAATAGGAAATCAGACTGATGTCTTCCATGAATCCGGTGTCAGTTGTCGCAACCCACGCGTGGGGAACGTCATCTTCTTTGTCGTACTTTTTAAAGTCAGGCACGTTGGTTTCTTGGTAGCAATCGGCTTCAGGCAATTCTTTATTAATCGCAGAAACCCATTCTTGAATCACGCCTCGCTTGATGACGCCGAGTTTGAAATGTTTTTTAGGAGCTACGAGTGTCTGCGTGCGAACTTTTTGAAGTCGTTCCTGTTGCTCGACTGTCAAACCGCCTTCGCCAAGACTCGGGAAGAATTCAGCCCGCTGCTCGAAGCCTGGGACATTCGGAAAAATACTTGAAAATGCTGCTTTCATTTTCTCGCCAATAAAACGGCGTTCCGCAGGAGAAAGCTCTTTTTGCCCGCGCTCAGTGAAAACAATAAAAAGACTTCGAATCTTCATAGTGACATGACTTTCGAAATCTGAATTCTTTGCAGCAAAGGCGATCAGTTCGTCCGCTTTCGACGCATCAACAGTTGTTAGATGGTCTACGCGTCCTTCCTTCAGAGCTACTAGGCTTGCACCTTTCGTTGCTGAATCTGTCGGAACAAGAATGATTTTTTCGGGAATATCGTTTGTCGCAAAGTAGTGATGCTTATTAAGTTGAAGACTAATATTTCCGTTTCCATCATCTTCAGCCACTGAATAGGGACCACTTGTTTCGGCATAGTTGATGATCTTCAAAGTTTTTGGATCAACACTTGATTGCGGAATGATTGCAAAATCAATCGCACCCAGCATCGGCAATAAAAATGACTTTCTTCCTTTGGCATTTAAAAATACGTGCTCGTTATCTTGTCTGATACCAGGACAAGGATCTTCAACAGTTTTTAGTTCAATACCAGGGCATACGATGTCTTTGAAATTGCCGTGAGTATTTCCAGATAAGACGAGCAATCTTTTAAGCGAGAAAACCACATCCTTCGGCGTGATAGGTACGCCCGATACGGTTTTCAAATTTTTTCTGATAGTAAGTTTTAACTCGTCGCCAACCCAATCAACTTTTTCTGCGACTCCTGGCTCAATAGAGCCATCCTTCGAAATTTCGACAAGCGGAGAGAAAACATTTTCTAAAAAAATGTACTCGTAGTCGAGATTGATATTAGTTGGCTCATACGCTGTGGCCTTCAGTTTGACTGGAAAGGCCACCCGCAATGTTTTGTCTTTATGTGTATTTCTCATAGAGAGAACTCCTCCGACGGCTAACACCAAGCCGAGTAAAATAAAATATTTGATGTTTGCCGTTTTCATATAATCCTACTTTGTGATGCCTGAGGCGCCAACGCAGATCGTGGTAGGATGCGTACCGCCACGTTCAATGTGTCCCTCGCCTTCCAGGACGCTTAAAATATCTTCGTCGAATTGAATGCACTGATTTTGCGACGAGACCAAAGTTTTTGTATTGCCGAGAATCCGAATTGCCCAGGCAATTTGCTGCTTTTCCAGCGCAGTTAACTTTTGCGCATTTTGAACGTCGGCTAGTGCCGTAAGATTTCCTCCCAATAGTCCTGCCAGAACTAACAAAATAGATTTTTTCATACTTCGACCTCCTCGTCGTTTGATCGTTTTAGTTCAATTCCATATTTTTTCATTTTCTCTCGGACAGTGCTGCGACTGATCGCAAGCATTCGAGCAGTCCCTGCGATGGAGCCACTTTCTTCAAGCGCCTTCAGTACAATTCGTTTTTCGTCGGTCATCTGACTGAATTTTAAAGTCGTAAGGTCTGGCGCCCTTTTTTTTCCGGCGGCTAGATCACTTCTTGTTTTAAGTAAACTTGCATCCAGATGTTCACCTGACGATAGATTTACCAAAAACCGAATGCAGTGTTCAAGCTCTCTAACGTTCCCTTGCCATGGGATTTTTTTAAGTTCTTCAACTGTGGACTCAAGGAGAATTTTATTTTGATTTGTTTCTGTGTTTGCTTTTTCAAGAAAGGCTTGCGCTAAAATCGCAATATCCTCGGGACGCTCACGAAGTGGCTTGATCGTGATTGGCAGCACATTCAGCCGAAAGAAAAGATCTTCCCGAAATAATTTTTCTGCAATGAAAGCTTCTAAAGGAGCATTGGTCGCAGCGATCAGGCGAAAATCAATTTTGCGGCTCTCGGTTGAGCCAACAGGCGTGATACATTTTTCTTGAAGCACGCGTAGCAAACTCGACTGAAGGTGTTTTGCCATATCGCCTATTTCATCCAAAAAAATAGTTCCGCCACTGGCAGCCTCAAAGAAACCTTTGCGGCTGCGGACTGCTCCGGTGAAAGCGCCTTTTTCGTGGCCAAAGAATTCGCTTTCGATCAGGTTTTCTGGGATAGCCGAGCAGTTGACGGCAATAAAAGGTTTGCCACTTCTAGCGGAGTGATTGTGAATCGCACGGGCGACCTTTTCTTTACCAGTCCCGTTTTCACCACGGATCAGAACTGAGTCGTTTGACGGCGCAAACTTCAGGACCAGTCGGGCGACTTCCGCCATGGACTCAGAGACGCCCACCATCTGAACACTATCGATCAGTTTTCGATTTTCCGAGTGGGTTGAAATTGAAATGGGCTTTGTGCGGCGCTCGACTTCACGACAGGCCCTATGAAGCAATCCAAGAAGTTTTGCATCACCAATGTCCTTTTCGATGAAATAAACGGCTCCTGACTCAAGGGAAGTGTTGTGTGCGTCTATGGAATCGTCGCCTGAGAAAGCAAATACTGTGAAGCTCGAATCCAACTGTTTAAGCTGTCGAATCGTTTCGGGTCCGCCGACATCGGGCATATGGAAATCTACTAGAGCCAAAGAGAAGGGGATGACCTTCTGGCGGACCAGAGCAACGCCTTCATCGCCGTTTGCAGCGGCGCGAACAAAGAAACCTTCGTCAGACAGGAATGCTGACATTGAAGCTCGAAAGCTCGCATCGTCATCAATAAGTAATATGTTGTGTTGCACCCCTGCACCCCCGCTATTAACAGGTAGTACAAATACAGTGCCTATGCTTTGGACGGTGGTTTACGTTTAAAAATCATTAAGACCTAATTTAATGAGATCTGAGCTTTCTTTTGCGCGTATTGCTGGGTAAAAACTGCATGGTCGTTTTGTCCCCAGCAGAGTCGTCGAGCGTAAGTGTTTAATTGTAACAGCGATTTTATAATCTCTGGGTGGCGATTGTCCGCCACCTCAATAAAAATCTATTGGACAGTTTTTTGAGATCGTGGAGTTGATTCTCGTTTGCTCGTACCAAAATCTATTCGATTTATAAAATTCCTGTAGGCGCATACTCGTTCTTTGTGTGACACCCGGTCGTAATCAGTGAATCTCAGCTCATTACTTCCGGCTTTAATAGAAGCATTCTGACACTCTTTTTTAATACGCTCAGGAATTTGAGTTAGTCCTAAAGCCTGAATACAAAAATGATCCTTCAAACTTCTATCTATATTTTCGGCTAGTCCATCACTGAATTTGTTCCCTCTGATATCGCTTCTGTTCAACATTTGAAGAGCCGGGTCCATATACGATTCAAAAAATTTTCCGAACGAATCGATTTGTGAGGCACTCAGTGCAATGGCAGTTTTGGTATCAACTTCTTTTTGATAAGGATTTTTGAGATCATATACTGATTCGAGAAAATCTTTATTTTGCAAGAAAACTAAATCGTTCATGTCTTGTGGGCCTTTTGAAAATCGCGAAAGCTTTTGAGTTTGATAGCTCCCTACTGACGAAGCAATGTTTGCGATCTTATCTTTAAAGCCTCGTCCCGGATCTAGCAGCTTGTTCACTTTTCCAAGAAGCTCATTGACCTTCTCTTTTGACATAGCGACGCCACCATTATCCAATCCGGCACCAAGATTCACAATCTCATCAACTTCCTTTTTCAACGCAGAAATATTCAAGATCGGATCTCTCGACTTCATAAAGTCTTCTGGAACGCTATCGAAGAATGCCTGAATGTTTTCAAAGTTTTTAAGTGTGCTTGGTTTTCCCAAATCCTCTTGAAGGAAGGCCATCATAAAATTACCGAGCTGCTCATCTTTGGGTTGTACGGTAGTGCGCTGAAGGATTGTTGATTTGTATGAAGCCAATCTGCTTTTAATCCTGTCAAAGGCCGCTCGATTCGTCATTCTGTCTCTCACCTTTTGTGCAGCAGGAATTTCGAGCGCGGTCGAATCTGACGCGTAAAATGCTGTTTGAATCGCAGACATCGCGGCTTCTTCTGGAGTCTTATCTCCAACCGCGCCGGCGACTCCCACTACCCCATATTTTTGTTTAAGTCGTGGAGAAGAGTTGATGGTTTGAGTAGCTTCGCTGAGAAGACCCTCAATTTCTTTGTCATCAAATATAAAATTTAAAACGTGTTTGCGTTTTTCAGTTGAGGCAAACAATGATTGAAGCTCTGCGCTTGCACGTCCGCCACTACCTCCACCACCAAAACGCTGTGCGGGATTTGCACCGTACAATTGATTGGCATATTGATCGACGATAGTTTGAACTGAGCTGAATTGTTTTTGCTTCTGAACTTCCGAAAGAGACGACGACTCTCCTTGGCGTGCATTTTCTAACGAACTATTAACGCTGGCTTCAAATTGGGACGTTGCTGACAAAAAATCTGAATTGATTTTCATTGCCATAGCTTGATCGGATGTGTTGTCAGTCTTCCCACCTAACCATGAAGTGACCTCGGTTACTGCGTCGGTCGCAGATTTCCCTTTTTCCATAACTTTTAAGAGTTGTTTCATTTCTGGAGAGCAATCTCGATCTTTACACGGTTTTTCTTTCAACTGTTGAAGCAAACCATCTTGACGAATTAAGCGACAATGTTGATTTGCCAAATTCTCCATCGTACACGAAAGACCCGCCGACAACAAAGCTTGCTGACTCGATTCAAAATTTCGATTATTGTTAATCGAACTCGCATCGCTTATGTTGAAAATATTCTGGAGAACTCTACCTGCCAACGTGATTCCGATTCCGGCCGGTGTCTTAGCGAAAAATCCAGCTATGCCTACCAGTCCGGTGAGAACTTGTCGTCGAAGAACAGGATTTTTTTGAAAACACGGACTGTTTTTAAGTAGAGAACTCGAAAGCTCTTGCGCCAAACTATCGAGTTGTCGCACTCCATCGAGGTAACGTTGTCGACCGGCTTTTGATTCCGCAATATTATAATTTGCCCTTAATCGAATTAACTCTACTCTTGAATTTGAAATCATTGATTGAAGGGTAGCCTCATCTGGATACAGTGCACGGTCTGGAAAATCGGGAGGCATACGTTTTACTAAGGCTAAATCATTCAAAGCTTCGGTGATGATTAATTCCTGTTTTTTGATTTCTTCGGATGCACCATAATTATCAATTTGACGGAGAATGCTGTCGATTTCAGGAAGCTTTCCGACACCTGCTAAGTCCGCCTGACACTCTTTCTGCTGATCCGCTATTTTTTCTAATGTCGATTTTAAGGTAGTGAGCGAGCTTTTTACCCCTTGCGCGGCAGACCCATTCGTACTTTCACATCGAAACGATTCAAGTAGGGTTTGTCCAGCAGTTGCGCTAAGATCTGCCCTCGATTCATTAGCTAACAATAACATAAAAATTATTATAAAAGTGGTGGCGAATTTCATAGCCGAGCCACCTTTTTATTTATTTTTTTTATCAGACTCAGTTTTGAAAAATCAAATTTGGAAATCACTTTTTTTGAAATCAGGAGATGACCGCCAAGTGTGGAATAAACGTAAAAATTGGCTGGAGTTTCATAGTAGAAAAGTGCTCGATCCTTCCATTTCAAAATTCGGACTGAGCTAGCAGCAACACCGTCTTCTTGTGCCCGGGCTTTAACGCTCGTTATCGATTGCGGAACCGGAAAGTTTCAGGCTTGTTGTCGTATTGACTTAGCAAGTTTGCTTAAGGTCTTCAGTCTTAGCTGAGTTTTTTTCTGTTTTCAAGTTATTTAATTTGA
>JAYVXS010000195.1:0-4503 GCA_043784965.1 Bdellovibrionales bacterium | reverse complement strand
GTTACTATTCATAAGGTAAAATGATGGATCTGCTATGGACCAATTGAAAACTGAGCCCAAATTGCAAGAGAAAATTCGCATCATCGGTGCTGGTTTTTCTGGTCTAACTAGCGCCTATTATTTATTGAAGGCTGGCTTTGAGGTTGAAATTTATGAAAAAACTGAGCGTGTAGGCGGTCTGCTGCAAAGTTTTAAGTCACCATATGGTCTCGTTGAAAATGCCGCAAATGCCTTGATCAATTCAAAGCGACTTGAAGAGCTTGCTAAAGACATCGGGCTTAATCTCAGCTCAAGTTTGAAAGAGTCAAGAGCGCGACTCCTATTTAGAAATGGGCCGCGGCGTTTTCCGGTTAGACTGTCTGAGCTTTTCATTTTGGCTAAATTTGTCTTCAAGTTACTTTTTTTTCGAGATTCACTCGCTCCAAAGAGCTCTGAAAGTATCAGGTCTTGGGGCGCGCGCGTGCTTTCACCAAAGCTTAGCTTATATACAATCGAAACAGCACTTCAGGGCATTTACGCTGGAGATCCAGATAAAATGAGTGCGTCCCTCATTTTAAAAAAGCTATTCACTCCAAAGTTAGATGCAAAAGTGAAAAAAGGCAGTGTTGCGCCGCTAAATGGGATGAGTGAGTTAGTTGAGAAACTACAGATCTATCTACAGGCGAATGGGGTCAAATTCTTTTGCAATCAGAGTCTGGTAATTAAGGAACTGAAGAGCCCTTTGATTCTAGCAGTGCCGGCCTATGAAGCAGCAAAGATTTTACAAGTGTTTGATCCTCAACTTGCGCTTTTGCTTTCGAAAATTGAGTATGTCCCGGTGATTTCTGCCAATGTGTTTTTTGATGAAAACGGTGAGAGTCTTAAGGCCTTTGGTTGTTTGTTTCCGCCAGAGAAATCAAATTTGGTTTTGGGAGTGCTTTTTAACCAATGTATTTTCGCTGGTCGTGTGAAGAATTCAATATCTGAGAAATGGATTTTAGGTGGGGGGTCGGTAAAAAATCGCAAGGATTTTTTAGCACTCTCAGATCACGAAATTCTGGTTATGCTCCTCGAGAAGAGGCGTTTGATTATTCCGAGTCTTCAAAAAAAATCGATCGCCGACCTGTTAAAGATGGTAATCAATGTCCATATAATTAGATGGGAGCGGGCTTTTCCAAACTATTCGACAGAGCTTGAATCTGTCTTGCATGATCTTAAGGCTAAAGATAAAAATATCGTTCTGCACGGAAATTATTTAGGTGAGCTCGGGCTTACTAAAATTTTAGATCGTTCGGCCCGAATCGCTGAGCAAATGATTTTAGCCTCAGGAATGGAGTAAATTTATGGAGAAAATCGGAGTCCTGCTCACCAACATCGGAACGCCGATTTCGCCCGAACCAGAAGATGTCGGCCGCTATCTTTCTGAATTTTTAATGGATCCTTATGTGATTGATATTCCGTGGCTACTCAGGTGGATTTTAGTAAAAATTCTTATCGTACCCAAAAGAAAGTATGCCTCAAGTGAGGCTTATAAAAAGATTTGGATGCATGAGGGCTCGCCGCTGTTAGTCTTAAGTCAAAGGCTTGCAGCTAATCTTATTGGACTATTGGGAGCCCAGTATTCTGTGAAGATTGGTATGCGTTACTCCGAACCCTCAATTCAGAAAGTATTGACTGAGTTTCAAGAAGAAAGGATATCAAGGTTATTAGTGGTTCCGATGTATCCACAGTTTGCTGATAGCAGCTCCACCTCAAGTATTGAGAAAGTCAAATCTCACAAAATGAGCGTTGAAGTAAATGTCCTTGAGGCCTTTTACGATCAGGTGGGATTTATCGATTCCTATGCCGAAGTGATTCGTGAAAGTCTGGGCGGCAAACAGGTAGATCATTATCTTTTTAGTTACCATGGTTTACCTGAACGTCAAATCCGGAGACTTCATGCCGACTATTGTTTTAAAACAAAGGATTGTTGCGAAACGATAAGCGCAAAAAATAAAAGCTGTTATCGCGCTCAATGTGTACAAACAACTCGGTTACTCGCCCAAGCACTGGGTTTGAAACAGGATCAGTTTAGCTTCTCTTTTCAGTCCCGACTGGGGCGTACGAAATGGATCGATCCTTATACGGATCTTGTGTTGCCACAGCTAGCACGTCGGGGTGTAAAAAGCTTGGCTGTTGTCTGTCCGTCATTTGTCGCAGATTGTCTTGAGACCATAGAAGAGATTGGCATTAGAGGTCGCAATGATTTTATAAAATCAGGGGGCCGTGAGTTGCATTTGGTCCCGTGTTTGAATGATCATCTTAAATGGTCGCAGTCACTGGCAGAAATGATACGCATTCAGTCGACTATCCAGCGGCCTCAATAGTAGAAGTTGATGATCTCGCGTGGATCGATCCATTAGGCGGTTCTTTCTTTTTTTAATTGGTAAAATGTGGAAAACTGAGTTCAGGGACGGTGAGACCGGCAAACTGATTTTAGCTGCGGGGCCAAGAATATGGACGAAGGCCGATCAAAGAGCAGCAAATTTGTATTTGCTGACACCCATAGTTGGGACCGAAACCGCGAAACCGAATTCGGTCGCTGCTGCCGCGAAACTGCATCAGGCGACTTTAATAAACGCTCACTCAATTTCAAATTCGAGATTTTGGCCCAATATTTTTTCAATTTCAAAATGATTGATGAGCATGGTTCCACGGGGGCCAGTAATCTCAAGCTGATGTAAATAGAATTGAATTGGACTTTGCGTGAAATCTCCGTTCAGTGTGAAGTCCTTTTTGATGGAACTGAAGTTGAGCAGAATATTCAGTGCGAATTTTAAGTCGTTTGATTCTAGATTGCACTTCAGCGTAATTTCTGCGGTTGGAGAATCCCCGGAGGTGCCAACACCCTCCACGTTTAGAGTGATTTTTGTTGTTGCCCATCTCTTGCAAAAGATAGGTGCCCGCGCTAGCAATTGAGCCGGGCAGAAAAAATATTAAGGCAAGTGAGATCCAAAACTGCACTACTTTTTTCCTTGGGGATCATCTCATGACTCAATACTGGTTTACCCAGCCTGAGTCCACGGCCCTATTCGATGCCCACAAAGCTACATAAATTGTGTGCCGCGAAGTGCCAGCGCTGAACTAGCTATAGACCTTTAATTGAGCTATAAAAACTAAAGATGATTCAAATTGTAGGTTTGCTTATTTTTTTATGCTTTAAAGCTTTCGGGTTGATTCCAGAGGCACCATTTATATTTGAAACGACACTTCAGCCCGACAAAGATTTTATTCAAAAAAATCAACAAGAAATTTTGCAGCGTGCTCGTCAATCAGAGGATTTTTGGGGAGTTCATTTATCTGAAAAGATCAAAGTTGAAGTTCAGCCGGTAAGCGAAAATCCCTATCTGTTTCAATGCGCGCGAATTTATGATTCAAATCGTATCTATGCCCAGTCCCCCGATTCATTGCGCCACCTTAATGGGCCACAAAGAAAAGCATTTAACTCACGTTGCTTAAATTCAGGTTACGCTGATCTTACGGATACAATAATTCATGAATACAATCATATTTTGCATTTAAGGTATGTTGGCTCGGGCCCCAATCCATTGCGTTGGGTTTGGGAGGGGGCCGCACAATTTATTTCAAAACAAATTCAATCTGAGGCCACTAAACGAAGCTACTCATTTGCCTTGAAAGAATTTGAGGCGATTGATTTATGTAAAGCCCTTCCGCCTGAGGAATTGATAAACGAAATTGGTGGATTGGCAATTTCTTATTATGAAAGTAGCAAGCCGCGAATTCTACTCAGTCTTGCTAAAGTGCGTAGCGCAAGTGACGTGAAGGGAGTGCTGGTGGCCAATCAATTGCCATGTCTATTAACTCGAGAAATTCTATTAGGTGAATTAAAACGTTCTAAGATTGTAAGGAAATCTAAATGAATACGAGTCGACTGGACCAATATTTTGCAGAATATTCAAAGTCCCACGAAAATCCGATCAACAAACGCATTCATATAATTGCGGTGCCCCTGATTTTTTTTAGCGTACTCGGATTATTAATGTCGATTCCGACCCCTGGTTGGTTTTTTGAAACTACGGACTGGAGCACACCATTCACCGTTGGGGCCTTGATTTTTTATTTTTCATTTCGTAGTGCTCGTCTAAATCTTGTCATTACTGGCTTCATCGCTATACAGCTTTTGCTTCTTCAATTTCTAAGACCAAATTTGTTAGTGCCCTGTTCGATTATTTTTGTGTTGGCTTGGATAGCACAATTTTACGGGCACCACCTAGAGGGTCGTAAGCCGGCATTTTTTAGAGATCTATTTTTTCTCTTAATCGGGCCTCTTTGGGTTTTACGTAGCCTGAAGCTGCTTAAATAGCGGGAGTTATTTTGCCTGAAAAGACTGAATATAAATTCGTTGCGACCTTAAAGTTAGACTCTTCGGGGCGAGCCGGCAAGGTGGTTACTGTGATCGGCGAACTCCCAAAACAAGAAATCTTTCTTAGCGAGCTCACCTCAGAACTTAAGAAAAAATGCGGA
>JAYVXS010000194.1:0-4524 GCA_043784965.1 Bdellovibrionales bacterium | reverse complement strand
TCGTCGTGAGATCACTGATTCGTAGACTGGCCTGGCGCTTGAGAGACCTTTGAATGAGGCAACCTCAAAGCAGGTTGTCGCAATGAAAAGGTCTCGAAAACGCCAGGAGCGAAGCGCCCAGACTAGCGAAGCGGTGATTACAACAGAAATCTGATAAAATATCCGGGCTAGGTAACTAGATCAACAAAAAAAGGATAGGGCCCAGCTGATGCGGTACTTTGATGTTTTGGGCTTATCGATCTGGCCTGGCAGGGCTTCGCCAGCTCCAGCGATTTGCAGCGTGGGTTGATGCTCTGGCGTAGCCACAATCAGCTTACGATTTTTTGCGTGTGGTGCGAATAGTCCATGAAATCTATTGAGTTCTTTGACAGAAAAGCTAAGAAGTCAGATACCTCAAAATAAATAATCCACTGGATAACAAAAAGGCCCAGTTGGATCAACCGGGCCAAGTGAGTCTTAAGTTTTAAGGCCTGCAAATCAATTCTACGACTATCTTTCGTTTCTCATCTTTTCTAGAATTTCTTTTACCTCATCATCTTTAGCGATATGTGCATTTTTACATGTTCCCTTGCTGCCCTGAAAGATATGGGTACAGTCGCCACTGGAATTAGAAGTCTCATGCCCTGATTTAAGTTCACAGTTTCTTCGTGTTGCATAGGCATTGACTAAGTTTAAGCAAGCCTGTTCAGACATACAAAGGCGAGACTCGCTTGAGTTTGAGTGAGATTCTTCTAAGTTGCTTTTCAAAGCAATTCTAAAATTGTGGCCAACAACACACTCAATTTTATCTTTGTAATCTTCATTTTCTTCTTTCTCATTTTCTTTATAGGCAACGGGAGGCAGAGAAACCGGTGGTTGCGAAGCCACTGGAGGTAGAACTACTGGTGGCGGCATTACCGGTGGTTGCGAAGCCACTGGAGGTGAAACTACTGGTGGCGGCATTACCGGTGGTTGCGAAGTCACTGGAGGTGAAACTACTGGTGGCGGCATTACCGGTGGTTGCGAAGTCACTGGGGCTGGACAAGGATTTGTACTATCTAATAGAGGAGCGCTTCCATCCGGACATAATAGCTGATTGGGGTTTGAAATCGAGCTCGCCACAAAAACTGAGTTTTCTGGGAGGCTTGATTTAAAGTCGACCGTCTGCCTCCCACAGTTTTGAAAGCCAACCATGACGAGGCCAGTGAGGAGCATGCCTAGATTGAATTTAGCATTTTTGAGCATTCTCATAAATCCCCCTTTGAGACAATATACAATCATTCTACATAGTTAAGTACTTCAAGAACGATGCCTGTCCAATTCTCGTAGAATTGCCTATATTGAGTTCAGCTGACTAGGCTTTAGACGAGCGCATAAAATATCGACAAATTTGAGTAAATTTTTGGCCCTATCCTTTTTTTGTTGGTCTAGTTAGGTAGTGCAGTTTAGGTCCACGCGAAGCTGCGATTTTGAGCGGATCATGTGCCATTATCCGCCACATACAGGTGGTAGGATTGCGAATGACTTTATAGTATCTAAATCAAGCAAGTCAGAGTCTTGCAATATTCCGTCTTCGGTTGCAAGAACTGATACTTTTAATAAGGCTGCTAAATTAACTCCAGATTTTGTTTTGTTTTCAAAATCCAAAAATAATTTCTCTTTCAATACTTTAACACTTGAGCCACTAGCGAGTTGAATTGAATGTTTGCCGCTTTCGTCTAAATCACGGAAAGCTCCAAATAGTTGAATATCAATTAACGAATTATGCTTCACAAAACCTCACTTTTTAAAGATACTTTTATAGGAGTCACTTATTAAATATCTGGCTTCAAAATTGTCTGTTCCATCGATTACAAAATCATGCCTACGAATTAATTCGGCCGCATTATTTTCTGAAAATATTTCTTGAAGCGCATGAACTTTAACATTTGGATTCATCAATTTAAGGCGCTCTTTTACAAGCTCAACCTTAGGCTTACCTATATCTTGTGTATGAAACAGGATTTGCCTCTGAAGATTTGAAAGACTGATCGAATCATGGTCTAGCACCGTGATCTCGCCAATTCCGGCGGCGGCTAAATAAATTGCAATTGGGCAACCTAAGTCGCCTGCTCCAATCAACAAAATTTTTGCATTCTTAATTTTGGACTGACCATCGAGGCCCACTTGAGAAAGCGCAAAATGACGGCGGTAGCGTTCATGTTCTTCACTTGTAAAAAGAAGATTTCGCATTTATTCAAATCCAATACCAAGAGAATTAATAAACCCCAATGCAAGACAATTCTTCATGTCGTACTAGTATTTGTCCAGTTAATAGTCTAAGTCGATTAAAAATGTGGGCAGCACCAATGAAAGCGAGATTTTTCAGAGCGCTCTACGTAGAGCTAGAGCCTTGACATCGTTTGCAATTGCTATAATTTTTATATATGCAAAATCTGCGAGATTCTTTCGGGCGGCGCTTTTCATACCTTCGCCTTTCTATCATTGATGCCTGTAACTTTAGCTGCACCTATTGCTTGCCAAATTCATACAAAAAGACGCCGGGTGAAACAGCGTATTTGGACACAAATGAAATTCACAATTTAATTTCTTGTTTTGCAGAAATGGGGACCTATAAAGTCCGAATTACTGGCGGAGAACCAACGCTTCGCAAAGACTTCTTAGAAATTATCGAAAGTATTCGTAGTACTCCTGGTATTCGTAAAATCGCACTCTCAACAAATGCTTTCAAATTAAAGGAACTAGCACCGAAGCTTTATTCTGCTGGAATAAGTTCACTCAACATCAGTATTGATAGCTTAGATCCTGAGGTTTTTTTTAAGATTACAAAATCGCATCAATTGCAGGATATATTGGATGGCGTTGAATTAGCTCTGCAGTCTGGTTTTAAAGAAGTAAAGATCAATGCCGTTTTAATGAAAGATCTCAATGAGAACTCTTACTATTCATTTATGACTTGGGCAAAAACAAAGCCAGTTGTAGTTCGCTTTATTGAGCTCATGCCCACGCTTGAAAACAAAGACTTGTTTTCAGAGCACCATCTTAAGTCAAACCTCTTGCGCTCTGATCTACTGTCAAGAGGCTGGCAACTAAAGCCAAGGGGTGAAGCTGATGGCCCCGCAGAAGAATTTGTTCATCCTGACTATGTTGGCCGCATGGGATTTATTGCTCCGTATGCAAAAGATTTTTGCGGCAACTGCAATCGCCTAAGGGTAACAAGCCGAGGGGATTTAAAGCTATGCCTTTTTGGCGAGGGAAACCACTCGCTACGCAGTCTCTTGCAATCTTCAGATCAGAAAGAAGAATTGCAATTTAGGCTCATTTCACTACTACAGAAAAAAGAAATCTCACATTACTTACCAGATGGAAAATATGGAAACAACTTCAACTTCTCCACTATGGGCGGATAACTCAACCTCTATGAGCGAGTGTCCTTCTCCCCACTTATGAGGTTAGATGAAATTTTTACTGCTCAGACAACCTTGGGCCGGAGCATTCTCACCATCCTTATTATTTTTTTGTACTAAATTAAGGTAGATGGTTTTTTTGCCTTAGTTTAGTCGGCAGTTTTTAGAAACCGAAGTATAAGCTAATAGTTTAAGAATTGCTACTGCAGAGAGTTATTTTGTAAAAATTGTCAAAAAAAGATAGTATATCAACTATGATGGCATTGAGATCTAGAATTAAGTATTTTTTCTATGCCAAAAATTTGTACGATCGATTTTGTTAAGTCCGCTGTGAACAACAGTAACACGCCTAATTGTTAAGAAAAAATAGTGAATTTTTTACTCTATTAAATTATAGTCATTCCTAAATTTGTTGCAACTTTTCAAAAAATCCGGTTTAAGGAAACGTAATGGTTTCTTTAAATTTGAATTCTGTATTCAAGTGCCGAAACTTTAGTTTCACTTTTACAAAAGGTTTTTATGAGAAAAATATTTTTTTCACTTGTTTTTTTACTTTCTAGTTATGCTTTAGCAGATTACTCATGTTCGACCCGAGAAGGGGACTCCGTTCAAATAAAGTCTCAATATCCATTGGGTACTGGAGCCAAATTGGAATCCAAAACTGTAGCTGCCTATTATAAAAAATATCTTAATGTTCAAATTTCTGCTCTTAAAAGCATTATAGATCCAGGCAGCAAGAAATATCTCACTGAATCCACGAGCAAGGGATATCTATTCGGACTCAGATCTTCTAACAATAGTGTAGGGATGATGTGGAATTTAGACGTTTCGCTTAAATCACCATTAAAAGCTGAAGGCGTATTAACAGATCAAAGCGGCAAAGAATTTATATTCTCTTTGGACTGTATATTGACCGGTTCCCCAAGAGGCTAAATTCTCCGGTACACGGTATGACCGCCAAGGAACTCCATGTTTGCTCTATTATATCAGGTCCAGCGCCTCAAAAGGACAAAGACTCTCATAGGATTTAGCACTAGAGTTTAATTCCAAGAGGCTTGGGCGGCTTTATACCTATAGAATCCTTTAGCTTTTCATCAGAAAAGTAATACTCTCCTAGCAAATTCACATGGCCCCAGGC
>JAYVXS010000193.1:0-4530 GCA_043784965.1 Bdellovibrionales bacterium | reverse complement strand
CAATCTTCAAAGTCCTAAAGAAAATCAATTATTGCCACCAAACTTCGAAAAGTGCGATAACTGCGGTTAAGTTGGGTCCTATTTGAATGGCGCAACTGATACCCATAAAACGCAGCTGATATCCATAAAACGCAGCTGATGCACATAAAAAAAGAGAGCCGTCCTTGGCTCTCTTCTCTTTTAAAACTTTAAGCCTTTGTAAAGCGCCTAAACTGAAATGTTATCTATAAAAAACTGTCTAGTCCGCCTGATAAGGACCCGCAATACAAGAGCTGGTGGCATTGTCCCACTCACTCTGAATCATATAGGTTTGGTTAGCTGCCTTGAGTTCACCAGTCGAATCGCTGCAAACATCGCCAATTTCCTCTCCATCAGAAGTATTCCAGGCTTGGGGATATGCCGGGTGACTTCCTGGGGTTGGAAATGGATCTGTAATGGCCTCAAAAAACTCATGTGATGAAATGATGGTATTGGTTTGAAAATAGTCTCGACCAAATCCACAGCCAAATTGGCAGCCACCAGATTGAAAATCAGGCATTATACCATAATATATGCTGCCAAACTTAGAAGACGCATAACCATTGTGGTAAGCACAGAATGTTGCACAAGATTTTTGACCCTCGATTGAAATCGAAACTCCAGAAGGAAAATACACCATATACAATGAGTCGCCATCGGGCGCTGGCAAAACGTGCGCTGTGATCTGAGCTTCTAATTCAGTCCGAACATCACTATCATCCAAATCGGTCTTGGTAATTTGCGGCGTAATCAAATACTCACCGCCGTAAGCTCCGCGACCGATAGCTTGATTCGTGCCTGCACGACCATCAACTGCACTTAGGCTGGTATTGTATTCTGAAAGCCAATCCATATGCGTGCTGTTTGCAACTGCTTTGTAAAAACCTCCAATGTTTTTCTGCAAGCCAGCATCAACCGAAGCCCCCCAAAATACAGCATAAACTTTTACATTACTGATAACTGGCCCACCATAGTATAGAAGTTTCGTGCTCGCCTTTTTAGTTTTTGGCTGAAGCGCATAAGTCGAAAATTGGGTTTTGTAGAACATCTTATTTGCAAAAGCTGGTATGGACAGCCCAAGCGTCAATGCAACAAAACTTGCCACAATACTTAAAAGTAAATTCATAATTCCCCCCTTGGAATTTTTTATATCAACTCATCAGTTCCCTGATTTTTCGTGTAGCTAAAATTATACTTATAGAAGTTTTTGATAATGAAGAGAATAATCTATTTATCCCCATGATTAATTTTTATAGATGACAGAAGTCATTCCGCAATTGGCCTCTATTACAGAGGACACACTCATCACTAGTACGCTGACGAATAAAGTTAAATATTAATTGACGAGGCCTTACCTTTTCATTCAAATTTTGCTAGAACGCTGCAAGACGCAAAAGATTTTAATGAGGGACCTGCAAAATGTCGCCAGTTATCTCACCAGTTATCTCACCAGTTATCTCGCCAGTTATCTCGCCAGTTATCGTATCAAAATTTGGTGGCACTTCTATGGGGGATGCGACGTGCATGCTCAGAAGTGCTCAAGTTGCCCTCGCTCAAAAATCCTTTATTGTCGTGGTATCCGCAGTTTCTGGAGTCACCAATAAATTGATTGAACTTGCCAAGATTGCACAATTTGAAGATTGGAATCAGACCGAAAGCTTATTGTCTCAAATTAAAAGTATTCACCGCAAAATATCTGTTGAACTCAAGCTAGCTGAAAAAATGCAGGGAGAACTTAATCTCCTCTTTGAAGAGCTGACTTCAATTGCCAGAGGGATCCACCTGCTTAAAGATTGCTCGCTTAAGGCGATGGATACCCTGTTGGGGCTCGGCGAGCGCATGTCTTCGACGCTGTTTGTTCAGGCCCTACAAAATGCCCAAAGCGAATCGCCCCAGAACGAGACCAAGCTAGTTCAATGGCTCGACGCTCGTACCGTAGTAAAAACCGACGACAATTTTGGCAAAGCCAAGCCGCAAACTGAAAAAATTCTCGCACTTGCAAATAAACACTTACCTCGATCACTTCAAGCAAGCCAAATTTATGTCACGCAGGGCTTTATTGGCTCAACCGATGATGGCGCCGGCACAACACTAGGTCGTGGCGGAAGTGACTATTCAGCAGCAATTTTTGCAGAAGCTGTTTCGGCTGATATTCTAGAGATTTGGACTGATGTTGCCGGAATTGCAACGACGGACCCCAGAGTTTGTAAAGAAGCTAAAATGATTTCTGAAATATCATTTCAAGAGGCCTCTGAGCTCGCAACCTTTGGCGCTAAAGTTTTGCACCCCTCAACACTGGTGCCGGCGATTCGCAAGAATATTCCGGTATTGGTTGCCTCCAGCTTTAATCCTGAACAAAAAGGAACTTGGATTAGAGCCATTGTTACCGAGCAACCCTTGGTGCGGGCAATGGCACTCCGAAGACAACAAGTATTGGTTACCCTATCCACTCCTGAAATGCTTCAGGCTCCAGGATTTTTGTATCAGATTTTCAAAGTCTTTAATGATCACAAAGTATCTATTGATGCGATCACAACTTCTGAAATCAGCGTCTCGATGACGCTTGATAATGCAGCACTCTTGAATAAGAAATTAGTTCACGAACTTTCTCATTTTGCAGAAGTTCAAATTGAAGAAAATTTATGTCTAGTTTCTGTAATCGGCAACAATATCAATCATACTCCAGGCCTTGCTAAAAAAATATTTGCGGCCGTTTCTGAAATCAATGTGCGCATGATTTGTTTGGGTGCAAGCAAACATAATTTTTGCTTTTTAGTTGATGATGCCCAGGGCACCAACGCCATTCAAAGACTTCACAAAGTTTTCGTTCAATAGGCTTTAGTGCCCGCGCAAAAATAAGATCCCTTTTTTCGTTAGCCATCAAGACAAACACTAAAACTGCCGCTTAAAATAATGCCAAAAACTTTTCGTAGCCCTCTTCCACTAAATTTTCTTTCGCAATAAATCGAATGGCCGCCGAATTTATGCAATATCTCAATCCCTCTGGGCCGGGCCCATCATCAAAAACATGCCCAAGGTGCGAATCGGCCGCCTTACTGCGGACTTCTATTCTCTTCGCCATTAATTTTCGATCCTCAAGATTGGTGATTAAGTGTTCCTCTAGAGGTTTTGTGAAGCTCGGCCAACCACAGCCAGAGTCAAATTTGTCGAGAGAACTAAACAGCGGCTCACCTGACACAATATCCACATAAATTCCAGGCGCTTTAATATCCCAATATTCATTTTGAAAGGGGCGCTCGGTGGCATCCTTTTGAGTCACTTCAAACTGAAGTGCACTCAATTTTTTCTTAAGCTCCGCTGACGAAGGCTTCTTATACTTTTTTGGGTCCCAAGACATTTATGTAACCAACCAAACGCTAAAAGCCAGCGCTTAACTTAAAGTTCAAACTGTCAGTACCGAAAGTTCGCAAATACTCGGCACCTAAACTAATTAGCAGCAATTTAAAATTCACGCCAAGTATAACTCGCGCCGAAGAAGGTGTGGCGTTGGCAGATTGAGAGGCCGTGAACGAGGGTGCGAAAATACTTGATACGGTTCCGCTTACTCCTAAATTCGCATTTGCCGCCGCATAACCCAAGCCCACATAGGGCTCGAAAAAGATGAGGTCTTTACCGGCCATTAAATCAACACCATAAATTGAGTCATCAAAACTGATGGTCGAATCAACCCCACTTAAAACCTCATTAAATTGAAATTTTGTGCTGGTATAATGAGCTTTTACTGAAATGCTTAAAGGTAAATCAAGAAGTTTATATTGAACCGCCGCACCGAATTTCTGAACACTCAATCCGCTGACGGTGACTTTTGGCAAAAATACCACCTCAAAGCTAATACCCATCGGGATTGATATGGCTCCCAATAGACCCCCGCTCGGAAGGCTAGGAAGACTAACCGACGGATCAGTTTTTTGAGCCACGCTATTTGCATTAGGAGTCGAAGTTAGACTGCCAATGACACCGACTTCGAATCCAAAGATACTTCCACGCCCACTAGCTCCTGAAACTGAGGTATAAGAGGACAGTGCCGAAAAATCATTCATCACTGACGAAAAATCTGATGAACTCAAATTGCTGAAATTTGGGGCGGCGGCAAGAACATTTACTCCACTTAGACCAATGATTAGAAGCAAAGCGAAAAATTTGTGTGGCTTATTCATTTTCAAATCTCCTTTTAGAACATTTTTTGTAAATCATGTACGAAGTTTATCACTTCGCATATTTCTTTCTCGTATATTGAAAGCCCAGTGCGAATTTTTCGCAACAGAAATTATTTTTTATTCATTTATAGAGAGACTGAATACTTAGGAGTGAATACTTAGGAGTGAATACTTAGGAGTTGTGACGAAATAAACTAGACATTTAGCGCTCAGATCTTGGTCAGCTTTGAGTGCACCGGACTGAGGATCGACGAAGACATATCCTTTGCGATATGTTGAGGAGACCGCAAGGAGGAGCGCTTAAAGATGGCCGAGAGATGAGATGCTAAATGTC
>JAYVXS010000192.1:0-4532 GCA_043784965.1 Bdellovibrionales bacterium | reverse complement strand
AATATTGAAATTACTTATGTAATATTGCATAATTTGCGAAGAGGTATTTGTGCAAACCAAAACGTTACTCCTTAGACATATCGAACACATATCGAAACAGATTCGACCCTTTGTGGTAAAACCTGAACGTGGCTGGATTCATCAAATGCGTGAGGCCCTAGGGATCACACTGGCCAAGTTAGGAGACCTTTGTGGTGTCGCTACTCCAACAATCGCACAAGCCGAACGTCGCGAGATCGAGGGGAAGTTGACGGTCGAAACTCTGCGAAAAGCGGCAGAAGCAATGAACTGTGATTTTGTTTACACGTTTGTCCCCAAGTCAGACATGAACGAGTTCATTCATCAGAAGGCTTATCAGAAAGCTCAACGAATTTTGGCTAGAGCTGATTTGCACATGAGTTTAGAAGACCAGCAGGTAAAGAGCGATCTCGAGATACGCATTTTGCGGCTTCAGAAAAAATTAATTGCCGAAGGTAAAGTTTGGTAAGTCGTTTTTTATTCAAAGATCGGGATGGGCGGACTCCGATTCCTGAGGAGTTCAAAAAAGATCTGATGCCAGATTACGCTCATCTCCAGTTAGGTGGTGAGCTTGACGAAGCTGAAGAAGAGAATATTGTCGATGGACTCGTTTGGCTTGATGACCAAAAAGACGACCCCAAAGATTGGATGTTTTGGCAGTGTCTGCACCGGAAGCTGTTTGAAAACGCCTGGACATGGGCAGGAAAGTTCAGGTTGCACGAATTGATGAATGAGGACTTCAATCATCCAGGATTCATTAAAGAGAATATCAAAAAACTCGAAGGTGATCTCAAATATTGGTTGTCGCCTGAGTCGAGTATGAATCCAAAAGAAGCCATAGCTCGGTTTCATGAGCGTATGTTAAGGATTCATCCATTTGCGAATGGCAACGGTCGAACTAGTCGAATTCTGGCTGAAGTAATCTGCAAATACCATGGAATTCCAATTCCGACATGGGGTGCAGCTCTAAAGGATAATGCCAAAATTCACCGCTGTACCTATATCGCTGCCGTCACGAAAGCCCGACACGAAAGCGATCTTGACGACCTTATCAAATTCATTTTTGCATGACCGAGCGACGCTTAAGACTCCTTGTCGACAAAATCAATGGACAAGATTTACTTTTCAGCGGAACCACCTTTCCCAACTGGAACCACTATCGGAAAACCATCAAATGTACCTTCAAAATCTCAAGAAGACTCATGCATTAAAAAAGAGCCTCTGGTCAAAGTACAAAATTTAAAGTTCTAATAGACATTAAAGCCTCTCTTGAAGAGCCTTCGATCACTCTTGCCGCGACTAGCTGCCGCTGGCCTTCTTAAAAAGTTTTTTCGCTTTCTTTTCAATATCTGCAAGCTCAGGAGTCACCTTTACCCAACCTTCTGGATACAAAAGAAGACTGGGATGGATTCCAAGCGCCGCACCCAATCTTTCGGCATAGTAAGAAGTCATTTCGATGCGATCATTTTCAAGTGCGCTGAGGTTACTCTCCTTTACACCAGTCACCTCTTCAAGATCCTTCAATGTGATGCTGAAATTCTTTCTGAAGGCGCGGAAGGTTTTTCCCGGAGTCGAAGGAGCTGGGTCAATTTCATTCAAAGTATCTTTTAAATTTTTCATAAGCATTAAATCTCCAAATTAATAAGAGTGTGTCGCAGTTATCTTAACGACCTTCACAATTTTTATTTCCTCATTTATAACTTTATATATAATTCGTCCTAAACGACTAAAGCTTGATGTCCGATGTCCAGCCCACTCTTTTGTGAGCTCATGATCATTCCATAAATTTACGTCACTACCCTCCCGACTTAAAACCAAGTCGTCGAGCTTTTGAGAGGCCTCTTTCAAGTTCCAAGTCTTTCTCAAAGAGTCGGGACCGTATTCTTCAACTTGGCGAACCCACATTCTGATAATTTCAATATCGTCGAGATCGATCTCTTTGTTGCGAAAGGCTTTTTTAAGATCTTCACCGACATTTTTATCTTCTTTAACTGTCCACCGCATGAGACTTTTCCGATCTTAGTTTTAAATATAACTTATATTATATCATAAGTCAAATTCTTGCCACCATATGCCACCACGCTCACCTAAAAAGCCGTGAAATACGGCGAAACAGCATGAAATGAAAACGCGATATAAACCTCTAACATCACAAAAGAAAATGCGAATTGTGAGTCTTTTTAATTGTTTAGAAAAACGCCCTTTTCTCCCTTTCATGGAGGATACACCGGTTCAAATCCAGTTGGGGACGCCAATTTCAGGATTGTTGAACTTTTGATCTCAGCTAAATCAAACTTGTAATCATAAGCCGCTCCAACCGGAGCCTTATCCGCATTTAATTCCGATCACCTTAAACTAACCCCCACCAAATCTGACTTCAGAATTCTTGTTGACATTATTTAGCCAAATAGCTAAACGTTTTTCCGTGGCGAAGGGCAGAGCGGAACAAGAACTCGAAGATTTTGAATTGGTTTTTTCTGCTCTTGCACATGAGGCTCGACGGAGGGTGCTTGTCGTATTATTGGGACGAGGCGGTCAGATGACAGCTGGCCAAATAGTTGAACGATTTAAATGCAGTTGGCCAACGATGACCAGGCATCTTCAGTTGCTCGAGCAAGCTGGCATCATTCACGTCGAAAAGATCGGGCGTGAAAGACATTATATACTAAATCAAGAGCGGCTCCGGCATGTCGTCGGCGGTTGGCTAAAATGGTTTGAAGAGGAGAAAGAATTATGAGTAAACCCGAGGTCGTCATAGCAATGTATCGTCCCAAAGAGGGAAAGTTAAATGAATTGGAGACCCTTGTGCGGAAGCACTTCCCGACATTGAAAGAGTATGGGCTCACCACCGGCAAAGATCCTTTTATAGGTCGCTCAACTGATGGAACAATTCTTGAGGTCTTTGAGTGGGCGTCAAATGAAGCCGCCAAAAAGGCACATGACCATCCCGCTGTAGCAAAAATTTGGGAAGCAATGGCAGTCGTGTGCGACTTTGGCACGCTTAGCCAACTTACTGAGGCGAACAATAGATTTCCACATTTTCAAAAGGCTTTTTAGGAATCTATATGGCGAAACAGACCCTTTCTGAACTTGAAGCTACTCTCAACTCCCTAACTGAAAATCTTCCAAAAGTTACTTCTAAAAAGATGTTTGGTTGTCACGCCGTTTGGGCAGATAGCAATGTTTTCGCATTGGTATGGAAACATGGTCGTATTGGTCTCAAACTTCCCGACGCCTTGGAGTATCAATTATTGATGGATATCAAAGGTGCTGAACCCTGGAAGGCGGGACCAATGCAAATGGCGCATTGGGTCCTTGTGCCGGAGTCATTTCACTCAAAAACAAACGAATTAAAAAAATGGGCAATCAAGGCGCATAGTCTTTGCGAAAAATTGGAAAAGAAGCCAGCGAAGAAGAATGCCCCTAAGAAAGCGGCCCCAATGAATTCCACGAAAAAGAAAGGCAAGTGAATCATGTACAGTAAAAAAAGATTAAGTGGCCAGTTTTACACGACTAAGGGCTTTTACATTTTTTATATTCCCGTTAGCGTTCCGTATAAAAAAATATACGGAATGGCGACTGATGCGGGGCTGAAGAAGACTCAGGAGTTTGGTCCCATCCTCGAAGAAGGAAAAATGTTCGGCTTTGGATGGATTGGAATTGAAGTCCAAAAACCAACGAACAATCATCAAGATGTGAAGCACATTGATGAGCAGTTTGAGGTCTACGAGCACAAGGGCCCTTACAAAACCATCGGCCAAGCCTGCAAAAAAATCTCGAAAGATAGACCTGGAACACGGCCATACTATAACCTGTATCTCGACGATCCCGAAAAAGTCGGTGCAGATGCATGTCGTACGGAAATTTATTTTCGTTAAGCCTTGGCAATATAAAAAACAGATGTCCGATCTGATGACAAATCATAACCAATGAGAGGGAGCGACAATGCACAATGGATCTTGCCTTTGTGGCGCAGTAAGGTTCGAGGTCACGGGCGCACTTCCCCAGCCAAGTGCGTGTCACTGCACGATTTGTCGAAAACACACCGGCCACTTTGAAGCAGGTACTGACGTTCCTCGCTCTACGGTTACAATCAAAGGATCTGAAAATCTCACTTGGTACCATTCATCAGAAAAAGTACGCAGAGGATTCTGTACCACTTGCGGTTCTTCACTATTTTTTGATCCTATCCAACGGGATTGGATAGGCATCGCCATGGGTGCTTTTGATGGACCGACGAACACTAAACTGGCGAAGCATATTTTTGTAGCCAACAAAGGTGACTACTACGACATCGCCGACGGTATTCCACAAAATCAGCAGTAGAAGATAACCGTTACCCGAAACTTCATTTCCCAATTTCGATCTCGAATTTACTAAATGGCATTTCAACTTCATGTCCATTCAGGACCGTGTGTTATACCCAGAATTAATCACAATGAAAAAAGAAGCGATAAAATCGCCTAAAATCTAAAATGAACCCATGAAACCTTGCCAGATTTCCACCCATCTTT
>JAYVXS010000191.1:0-14204 GCA_043784965.1 Bdellovibrionales bacterium | reverse complement strand
TGTCGCAATGAAAAGGTCTCGAAAACGCCAGGAGCGAAGCGCCCAGACTAGCGAAGCGGCGATTGCAACAGAAATCTGATGAAATATCCGGGCTAGTTCTCAGATAGGCCTTATAAAGTAAATTGGACTTTACAGTCTCGGTCTGTAAGCATTGAGTGATGCCTACTTCAGAAACACATCCATTTCAAAGATATCTTAGTTTTGCAACCCGAGGTCTAGGGCCTCGAGACTTCAAAATTTTTGCTCTGGCGGGCGATGCCTCGTCACGCAGATACTTTCGTGTAGTCGCAGAAAATGACTCTTGGGTATTAATGGATTGGGATCCGTTTGTTGATGACGGCAATTATCCTTTTTTAAACGTCCTGGATCACTTTGCGAAAAATCACGTGCAAGTGCCGAACGTGATTGCAAAATCCCCAGCCGAAGGCTTGGTGATGTTAGAAGATCTAGGCGACCTCACCCTTGAGCGCAAATTTTGGGAGAATCAGAATCAAGAATTGATTTTGCCATTTTACAAATTGACCATCGATGAGCTGCTTAAAATTCACTACGAGGCGAGTGCTGATCGATCGGACTGTGTTGCTTTTAAGGTCGCCTTTGATACTGATAAACTTCTATGGGAAATGAATTATGGGCGAGAGCATTTGCTGGTCAAACTATGTGATATAAAATTTTCATCTAAAGTGACCTCTGAAATAGACAAAGTATTTCTCAATATTTGTGAGACGCTTCATGCTGAGCCGAAATTCATTGCGCATCGTGATTATCACTCGCGAAATGTTATGATCAAACTGGGTAAGATGCGGGTCATCGATTTTCAAGATGCTCGAATGGGAGCTATTCAATATGATTTGGTAAGCCTGTTGCGCGATTCTTATGTCGATATAAATGCCAGTATCGAGCAACAACTGATTGACTACTATCTAGCTGGTCGCATGCAAGTCGCCAAGAAAAATAATTTAGCGCAAATTTCTAGGTCTGAGTTTGATCATGTTTATGAGATTCAGACGATTCAAAGATGTTTTAAGGCTTGCGGTAGCTTTTCGAGCTTCTATAATATGAGACAAGATACGCGCTATCTTAAATACATTCACAATACCTTGTTGCGAGTTCGTAGTAGCCTTGAGAAATTTCATGAGTATAAATTATTTTTAGACATCTTAAATGACAACGGACTTTTTGAGCATAAGTTTGTATGAAGGCAATGATCCTGGCCGCCGGATTAGGCACAAGACTTAGTCCTTATACGGATGTTTTAGCAAAGCCCGCGATTCCTTTTCTGAATATACCCTTACTCTATTTCTCGTTAGCTCTGCTTAGGGCAAGCCGCAACTTTACTCTCGAAGAATGCATCATCAACGCCCATTACAAAGCTGAGCAGATTCGCGACTTAGCTCAGGCGCTTTCACAAAAATTAGTGCGTACCCAAGTCACTCTTGAGAAAGCAAAACCTCTTGGCAGCGGGGGTGGAGTTTGGTTTGCGCGCGAGCACTTTAAAAACGAAACTGACTTTATTGTGACCAATGGTGACGAGGTGATCTTGCCGACCCATCTCGACTTGATGGACAAAATGCTTGAGCAGCATCGGCAATCACAGGCATTAGTCACACTGTTGGTGAAGCGCGACGCGCGGGTAGGTACTCAATTTGGTGGAGTTTGGGCTACCCCAAAACGAAGTGTTTTTGGCTTCGGCAAAACAAGTCCAGAGGTAACCCTCGAGGGCTTTCACTATGTTGGGGTCCTACTCATGAATTCAAAGGGGCTAAAATATTTTCCTGAAGGTGAAAGTAATATTCTTTACGATGCCGTGATGAATGCCCAGCGTGCCGGAGAGAAAATTGAAATTTTTATCGATGACTGTCGGTGGTATGAAACTGGCAATATCAAAGATTATTTACAAGCGACGCACGAGGCGCTCTTAGCACTGCAGAAAAATCCAAAAGATTTATTCATAAATGAACTTTTAAAACAATTTGCAGCCCACTCTTCGCTGCAAAAGCCCAACGCAAAATCTGATCCCAAGACACTTCTATTTGCGGAGCAAAGCGCACAAATTCATACGGGGGCTAAACTAAGTGGCTTTGTTGTACTAGGGCAGAATGTAGTGGTGCCAGACGGCTGTGAACTGCAGAATCTCGTGGTCCATCAGGAAGTGAAACTACAATCCAAAAATTACAAAAATGATCTTATTCTAAAGTAGAATTTAACTCAAAAAATTTTTTTAGAAATTTTCAATAGACGTTGGTCCTAAGAGATGTAACCTAAAAAATTAATTCTAAAAATGATTTCACTTTTCGCTAAGGCTCTGTCGAAAAATAGTTAGCGCTGAACTGGCTACCAATTACTGGGGGGTGCGTTGGTGAGTTTACCCTTAATTCCTGGGCCACCCAGTTCAAGCTTTGAAGACTTTAGATACTTACGTCCAATGAGACGAACTGAGTAACCGGTGCGCCCGCCAACGACACAGTAGCCAGGTACTGGCGGCCAATTATCTGCATAATTCGGATGAACCGAACATTTGGCAAATTGCAAGGGCGATACAGAATAGTCACCGGTTTTACCTTGCGTCCAACCTGTCAGTAAATAGTCTAAGTTAGGGACTAGCCAATTCACACCAAGAGTATTTGTCGCAATTAATTTATCTCTGGCGGTGATCAATTGTTTTTTAACATTCCAATTGGTGAAGCCCAATCCAGAACCTAAATCGCCTGAGGATTGGGTTGCTGTTTGTTTGGCGGGATCAAAATAAAATCCGAAAAAATCGGCGTCGATCGAGTAATAGGTAATATCAAAAAGATCCGGGGCTACTGCTGCAAGTTCAAGCGAGCGAAGCGAGGGTGACTGCGAAATAGATTCCTTATTCGCCGGATTCAACATGTGATTGTAGCCGCTCATTGGCAGTAAAAGTGCCGGGATTGGGCCTACTTTAGGCAGAACAGAGGTCAAATAACTTCTACCAAAAAGATAATGTGCGAGCATTGATCTCAGCCCCAGGCTGTCACCAGGATAGCGCGAATAGTTGGGGATGGCAGGGCTTGTTATTAAGATAGGTGCAGGGGGAGGAATTCCGTCTTCAGTTCGCGGCACAACCAGCTGGTCGACCGGATTGCCACTTGAGCTAGGTTGGCCAGGGACCCAAGTAGTTTTTGACCAAGGGCCAATTCGTCCACCAAATGGCGAAGCAAAGGCCCTGGCCTGAAGTGCAACCGGTTTGCCGAAGGGTGCAAATGGTTTTCGTGGACGAGTTGTAGCTTTGACGCCGACATAGGCGAGACACCAAGGATTTTTTTCAAAACCAAGAGATGAATAGGCAGTGGTGTGAATGCCACGTTTTGGTTCGCCAGAAGCATATTTCAGAAGTGCTGTTATTAAGGCGGGGTTGTATTTTGCCATTCCGGGGCCGCCAAGTGGAGGCGGATTTTCTATCAGCTGTACAAAGGTATCGCATACTGAACTGGAGCCGCCGCTTGATACGGCGTTCACATAGGTTAACTTCGGAGAAATTTCAATTTCATTCAGCCAATTCGGATTGTCGTTATTTATGCTTGAGCAACCGCCCGGTACATCTGAGCTGAGGCTATTAATAAACTTGAAGTCGGCCGGATTGTCTATTTGATCGCTTGTTTTTGAAGAAATTGAAACTCGATTTGCTTCTGTTAAATTTTTTAAAAATGTTTTGCGAACGCCCATGATGATCGGGCCACTTTTCAAATCCAAAACGAGTGAACCGGGCTGCGACAAATTACTTGCAATAGTGCGGATCATATTTGAACGTTCAAAAACTGATTTTTTATATTCTAAGAACCAAATACTTGCAGTAAACCAATTTAGCGGACCCGCATATTCACAGGCATGCTTTACAGAGGCAGCAACTTTGCTGAAATAGCCTTGCAGATAGCTATTAATTCCAATGAATCCAGCAATAACATTATAATTGGGCACTCCCGGAAATGTTTTTGTGGGTGAGTCACAATAATTAACCGGGTGAGCAGCATCGACGGCAAAGATCTCTGCCCAACCGGCATGATCAACACATACAGCTGGCATTTGTGTGTCGGCAAGATTATCGGGAGGGGGCGCCGGCATTCGGGAGTTTGCTCCAAAAGTATAACTTCCCAAAATTCGTTGGCGCCAAGCTAGGAGTTTGTATTCTTGTCTAATCTGGTAATTGATGTGGGAGATCTCATTTAGTAGCTCTGCCTGTCGTTCGGCTCCGTAATAGGCCGCGAGATCAACTGAGTTTTGCAAATTAATTTTGTCATGAACTATCAAGCCAATGTTAATCAGCATCGCAAAAAAAATAAACAGGACCTGAAAAATAAGAGCAATGAAAATAGCAATTTGGCCCGCTTGATTATTGAGGCCTGCGAGGGGGTTAGCGCTTCGCTTTCGAATTTTTGCTGAAGTATATATTTTTCGCCACATCTGAGCATCAGCCTATCACAAAGTTTGCAGAAAGGTCATTGGCCTGTTAGGCTTTTATACTTCAGTGAGACTATTTTTGTTGGCTCTTTCGAGAAAGGACACAGACCATGGTCCAAAGAATGTTTTTAGCCCTTGTTTTTCTCACCTTGAGTTTTTCGATTCGGGCTAAAGCTGAGATTATTTTTGAAGCTTATTACAAAGTTCTCTTGTCTGATATGCAGGTGGGCTACAGCATAGAGCGCTACGAATTTGATAAGAAAAAGTCAGAATTTATTGCCACAACCTATGTTAAAATTAAAACGGCAGATAAAGATACCAGTGAAAGTATTAAAGCGCGCTCGGATGTGAAATTGAATCCCTTAGCTTATGAGTATACACTTGCATCGATCGATCCAAAGACCCAAGAAAAAGCTTATAAAAACATTAAAGCGAGTATTCAGAAAAATGTCTTGAAGGCCAAAGTCCTTGAAGGCAAAAAAGAATATGGCATCACCAAGAGTCTAGCAAAAGGCACTTATCTTTCTGTATTTTTACCCTATGCTATTTTAAATTCAAAAGAGGGCCTCAAGCTTGAAAAGCACTATGCTTACAAGGCCATTAGCGAGGAGTCTGCCGAAGTTCATCCGGGCGAAGCTTACATAAAATCAAAAGAAGACTACGAGTCGATTCCGGCCTTTAAAATTTTGAATCGTTACGACAAAGATCAATTTGTAAGTATTATGACTTCAAGCGGAGATATGCTTGAAGTTCGTATGCCGACTTCACAGTTGAAATTGAAAATTGTCGCTACTCAGGCTGAAGCCGTCGATCAATTTCAGTTTAGCTCATCAAATATGGCTTTGCTCTTTGGCAGTGTCCCAGTGGGCAAGGACAATGCCCTCTATAAAAAACAAGTTCTAGCTGGTGGTGCAAAATCTCTTGAAGAGGTTTTGGGAAGTGACTCAGACAGCGGGAATGGGGAAAAGCCGCCAGCTCCTGGCAAAACCCAAAAACAAAGCCAAAAACAAAGCCAAAAACAAAGCCAAAGTGGCGGTCAGGGAATTATGGTGAAGTCGAAACTGCCGCCACCAACATCAGCGCCAAATGAGATGCCTTCTAAAGCTGCCCCTAAAGATTCTTCAAGCGACGAAGAAAAAAATGAATAGTCATGTCACCGTCGTATTATTTTAGAAGACTTTTTCTATCGCTGATTATGATTTTGGCGGTGGCGTCTTTAAGTTTCTTATTGCTTCATGCTTTACCTGGCGATCCAATTGATATGATTTTGGGCGATCAGGCTTCAAATATTGATAAGGCCACTTTGCGGGCAGTTTTAGGGCTCGATCAAGGCATGAGTACTCAATATCTAAATTTTTTAAAGGGACTAGTCAGTCTGAATTGGGGACAATCTATTTTTAGCCATAAAAATATCTTCAATGAAATATCGACACGCCTGCCAAACACTTTTTTTCTTGCGTTTACAGCGCTCATTTTTTCAAGTGCCACATCTATTCCCATAGGCGTGGCGGCGGCAATTCATCAAGGTAAAAATTGGAGTCGCATACTTTCGGTCCTGTGTATTTTTGCGACTTCACTTCCTAGTTTTTTCTTAGCGCCGCTCATGATCCTATTCTTTTGCGTGCGCCATCACTGGTTACCCATTGGCGGAAATGAATCTCTGGCTTCAGTTATTTTGCCTGCACTCACTCTATCGGTCGGTCTTTGTGCGGTGCTCATTCAATTCACTAAAGCCAGTTTTTCTGATTATATGCATCTAGATTTCGTCCAGGTATTGAGAGCAAAAGGCACTCATCCTTTAAAAATCTATTTAGCACATATTTTGAAAAATGCCCTTACTCCCATCGTTAGCGTCATTGGCTTGCAGCTTGGTGCTCTTTTAAGTGGAGCCCTCATTGTCGAAAGTATTTTTGATTGGCCAGGGCTTGGGACCCTACTTTATCAAGCGGTGCAGAGTCGTGATTATCCTTTAGTGCAACATTGTGTTTTGGTGACCGCTCTTATCTATGCTTTGGTACATTTTGTTCTCGATCTTATATATCCGATCCTTCAACCGCGGCTACGTGCATGAAAAAGCCAAATCACTTGGTTAGAAGTTTAGGCTTAACGATTTTCGCGGCCATTTGTATGCTTGCTGTCTGGGGTAGTTTTCAAGAAACTGAAATGCATCTGCCGCTACGTCTTGAAACTCCAAATCGGCATCACATATTTGGACTCGACCAAAACGGCAGTGATATTTTGATTTTAATCGCGAAGGGTGCCGCAACTAGTATTGAAATATCAATGAGTGTGGTGTTGATTTCTTTATTGATAGGAGTTGGTTTCGGAATGACCAGTGGATGGCGGGGTGGAGCCTTTGATCTAATTTTAATGAGGGTCACCGAGGTCTTCATGTCTTTTCCAGGCTTTCTACTGAACCTATTTTTAGTCAGTGTACTTGGACCTTCGATTCCACACTTAATATTTGCACTCTGTTTAACCAGCTGGACTTCATTCGCTCGTTTGGTTCGCTCAGAAGTCTTGCATTTAAAATCACAGGACTCCATAGTTGCGGCAATTGCACTTGGGGCTGGGGTCCCGAGAATATTTGTTTATCACCTTCTGCCGAATATCATGGGCTTACTATTGATCCAAATATGCCTAGCATTTTCTGGCGTCGTTTTGGCAGAGTCGGCATTAAGCTACTTAGGTCTCGGCGCACCAATTGATACTCCTTCATGGGGTGGTCTGCTCAACTCAGGCAGAAAAATAATCGATCTCGCGCCACATGTCAGTTTCTTTCCCGCTTTGGCGATCTTCTCACTGGTCCTGTCGCTTAATTTGTTGACGCAAAATCTAAAGATTAATATTTCTAAAAGATAGTGGGATAAATTGCGCGAAGAATGGGTATCAATTGATTTCTCCTATGAGTCGTGGTCAGATCAATTTCAGAATGGACGGCCAAGAATATGAAAAACCTAATTGGACAACATTTTATAATTGGACTTGAAGGAACAGCTCTTAAAAAAGAAGAGCTCGACTTTCTCACAAAAAATAACATTGGTGGGGTTTGTCTATTTAAGAGAAATATTGAGTCGCCAAAACAATTATTTGCACTCACTTCTGAACTGAACTCACTCAAATTAAAAACAGCGGATAAAGTACCTCTTTTTATTTCAATAGATATGGAAGGTGGAAGGGTGCACCGGCTGCCACCGCCATTCACGCAGTGGCCAGCCCTTGCGCGGCTTGGTAAAATCGATTCGACTTCAGTCGCCTTCAAATTTGCTTCTGCCATGGGGGCTGAATTGCGCTCGGTTGGAATCAATTTGAACTTTGCACCCTCGGTTGATGTTTTGACCAATCCCAAAAATGCCGTCATTGGTGATCGGGCCATTTCCAATCTGCCAGAAGAGGTTGCAAAAATTGCTTCAGCACTGGTTCGTGGATATATAAAATCCGGTATAATTCCAGTTGCGAAACATTTTCCAGGTCATGGTAATACTCTTCTTGATAGTCATGATGAATTACCGGTTGAAGAGAAGAGCTTAGCTGAACTTGAGGCTTGTGAGCTGATTCCATTCAAAAAAGTAATTCGCGCTCGGCTTGATATGGTGATGACATCTCATATAAAATTTTCAAAGATAGATGCCGATTGGCCAGTCACCCTTTCGAAGAAATTTGTAACAGAAATATTAAGGCAAAATTTGCGATATCGAAATCTAATTGTGACCGATGATCTTGGGATGAAAGCACTTACCAAGCATTATGATCTCAAGACGATTGTACTGGGTGCTTTGAATGCCGGCTGCAATATTTTGTTGTTTTGCAATGAGTTTGATTCACCTCCGAAAGCATTCGAAATTCTCGAAAAAGCGGTGATAGATAAAACTATTTCGCAAGATTTACTGCGAGAAAATCATAGGCAAATCCTAGCGTTAAAAAGCAACAGCCTTGGGACTCAACAAAATGACATTGAAAGCATGAGTCGAATTGTCGGTCATCCGGATCATATAAAGCTAGCTAAGGCGATTCTCGAAGGTGTCGTTCCTGAAGAGTTATTGGCTTGAGTCAATTTAGACTCCTAAATGAAAAAAAATTCTACCCCATTTTCTGGACCATGTTTTTAGGCGCCTTCAATGACAATTTTTTTAAAAATGCATTGATCATTTTAATAAACTATAAGGCTCAGCACATCATGGGGGTGTCGCCATCTCAAATGGTCGCTCTATCTGGCGGTATTTTTATTTTACCGTTTTTTCTCTTCTCAGCAACTTCGGGGCAAATCGCTGACAAATATGAAAAGACTAAGATAATTTCTATAGTCAAATTGGCCGAAATTTTAATCATGGGTCTCGCTTTCTTTGGTTTAGTTTATGAGCACTTTGCGTTTCTAATGTTGGTCCTGTTTCTGATGGGCACCCATTCGGCCTTTTTTGGTCCGGTGAAATACAGTATTCTGCCGCAGCACTTAAAGGGCGAAGAAATGCTTGCCGGCAATGCACTCGTCGAAGCCGGAACCTTTCTTGCCATTCTACTCGGTACTATTTGTGGGGGAGTGCTCATAAATCTTGAATCCAACGCAAATATCATTGTGGGAGTTGGCCTTTTGCTAGTGGCGGGATTGGGATTTTATATGAGTAGAAAAATTCCACACGCCGAACCCGTCGATCCGGGAATAAAAATTGAGTGGAATCCAGTTACGCCGACCTATAAGGTTTTTCAACTCGCCAAGAAAAATAAGTCGGTGTTTCTTTCAATAATATCGATTTCTTGGTTTTGGTTTTTTGGTGCCATAATGCTTTCGCTATTTCCTATTTACTGTCGTGAATACTTGGCTGCTGGCGCTTCCGTTGTTACATTGTTTCTGGCTATTTTTTCTATAGGGATCGGGATTGGCTCTTTACTATGTGAGAAAATTGCCGGCAAAAAAGTTGATTTAAGTCTGGTCGTTTTTGGAACAATTGGAATGAGTCTGTTCACCTTTGATCTTTTTTTAGTTGGCCAGCCAATGTTAGCCAGTGGGGTGCCCGGGGTTTTTGTTGGGATTTCTAAGTTTTTCGAATATCCGGGATCAGTTCGAATTATTTTTGACCTTTTAATGGTAGCTGTATTTAGCGGATTCTATATCGTGCCGCTCTATACGCTGCTTCAGGTCCGCTCACACAGTACTATTGGTTCCCGCATTATCGCCGCCAATAATGTTTTGAATGCTTTGTTTATGGTGGTATCTGCTATTATGCTCATGCAGTTAATAAAATTTAAATTGAGCGTGCCACAGGTATTTCTGATTTTGGCAGTTTCAAATTTGCTTTTCATGAGCCTTATATTTAGTAGAGAGCCAGAGTTTATGGCTAGCTTTCAAGCTCGACTAAAGGCGATATTTCTTAAAAAATAGTGTGCTTAGTAAAAATTAGAATGAACTAGTCCTGAAAGAGCTCTATTGGATCTTTTAACGGGCAGCTACCTTAGGAGCTGCGCAAAAGTTATCGCAGGTATTTTTACTCGGGCATTTGCTAGCGCTAGTTAGATGAGATAAAAGCCTAACTAGAAAAAGGTCTAAGGACGATTAACTTAAAATTCACGTTCCCTTTTGAGAAGTCCGAAAACACTTAAGGACTTAGTATTTTGACGGAGTCAAAAGTGCAGATCTTCTCATGGTTTAAGGGACTAAAATTGAAGTTGAGTTTCATTTTGTTGCTGGGGACGCTCGCGCAAATGCCGAGCTTTTTTTTCGACTCTCAAAGCACGCTCTTATTGAAGAGCAAATTTGAATATCTGGTTCGTGAACGCATCCCAAGTTTTGCGCTTTATGGAGAGGCGAAGCTTGCACTTGGTGAATTTCATGGCTATGCGCTTGAAGCCTTGTTGACCGATCTTGATCCAAAATTAAGAGTGCAACTCATTCAAAATTCTGAAGAGTCTTTAAGAAATGCGAAAGCAAAAGTTGAAAAAATGAAGAGCTTTAAACTCTCCGAAAAACTTGTTCATGATTTTTCGAGACTTTCAAAAGCTGTCGACGAGCTTGCTTTGATTTCGCAAGATTTCTTCGTCTTGTTAAAGGAATCAAGATTTGAGTCGGACCTTCTGGCAAAGAAGGCTTTCTTAAGCCGCATTAGTCCGAGTGTTATAGAGGCAAAGAATCTATTCAAGCATTTAGAGGTTTTTCAGGAACAAAGCACGAGCTTAGCGGTGCCAGCAAATGAGAATAAGGTTAATCTGAGTAATTATTGGATAAGCCTATTGGCGGTCGGACTCTTCTGGCTTGTCGGCCAAGCTTTAGCGGTATTCATTACCAAGAAATTGAGGCAAGTGACGGCGAATGTGGATACTTCTGTACATAATGTGTCCACCTCTGCTGAAAATTTGTCAACGAACGCGCAACAGCTTTCAACTGGAGCACACCATCAGGCCATTGAGCTAGAAGAGGCAGCCCGGTCCCTTGAGGAAATAGCGGGGATGATCGAAAGCAATGTGATCAACACCGAGGACAGCTTAGTCTTTGCTAAAAATGCCAAAAATCTAACCGAAGAAACCAACGGAACGATTCTCTCGCTTTCTGATTCGATGAGAGAAATTCTACTGTCAAACGATCGTATCGAAGTCTTTTCAACTCGCATTGAAGAAATTGGCGCCAAGACAGAAGTCATCGATGACATTGTATTTCAAACCAAAATACTTTCTTTTAATGCATCGGTAGAAGCAGAGCGCGCTGGTGAGCTAGGCAGAGGTTTTGGCGTAGTGGCCCAAGAAGTCGGAAACCTCGCGGCAATGAGCGGCCAGTCTGCCATCGAAATTGCGTCAATTGTTAAGTCTGCGATGAAGGAATCAAGAGAGATCATATCAGAAAATAAAATTCGCGTAAAAAAGGGTGCCGATCTCTGTCAGCTTTCTGTGAAAAAAATGAGAGGCGTTATTGAAGCCACTGAAAAAATTCTAGAAAGTTGTGAACTTGTCTTGCGGGCCTCAAAAGAACAAAGCAATGGCATTCGACAAATATCGACGTCTGTTGATTCTTTAAATCAAGCCACTCAATCCAATGCCGGAAATGCTGAGACGCTTGCTGAGTCAAGCCAGTATCTCACTCAGCTGTCGATTAGCTTAAATTCACAAGTAGTTGAATTGCATCGCATCGTGGACGGCTCGGGCAAGCCCCAGAAATTGTCTTTGGATCAGATTGGCAATAAACTTTTGCCACTAAAACAGAGGCAAAAGTTTAAAATCAAACATCATGAAATGAAAAAGGTTTCAGGCGATTCTTCGGACTGGGATAAGATCTAGGACTAAATTTTTAGGCCCTAAATATCCAGGGCCTTCAATTGTGGCAAATTAGTGCTGCAAAAGTGCAGCATCACTGAAGCTTTTCACATAGCCTAAGTATCCAGCTCGAAAATCCTCAACCGAATGACTGTAAGCAATGTCTGGCGTTACGCCAGCGTTCTCGATAAACTCAGATTCCAGAGGGCCACGAGTTGGATTGTAAGGGTAAAATAGACCTCGAGTCATGCTCACGCGAATTCTTGAGTGATTGAGCACGCCAACCGGTTCTACATTGCCACCAAGGCCCATTGTTCGCTTGCCAAAAATCTGTGCTCGCTTATTTGCTTTTACAATCATCGGGAACATATCTCCACAGCTTCCTGCAAGCTCATCAATAAGAACCAACATTGGTTTTGTCCAGCGATACTCTGGCTTCGTTACATAGAAGCTGCCGGTGAAAAGCGGAATGGGAGCCGAAAGATCTTCGCCGGCATCATACGCCTTTTCGACTGTAAGTCCCCAAGCCTCTAAAGTAAGAGCCTCCCAAATTGGTGGATGTGGATTTTGCAAAACATAATTTACTTTCAGATCGTTGATCCACTTTCGATCGGCGTGTAAGAGTTCAGCTGATTGAACATCTTGATCTCGGGAGAAAATATTATAGAAGTCAGCGCAATAACTGCCCCCCGGATTGTGAGTCTGATCTAAGACCAAAACATCGGCTAGATCCTGGTACTCGCTTAATAGCGCCATATAAGCCTTCATATAAACTGTGCTTGAAAAATCAGCCGGGCTATAAGTCGCTTGGCGTACAAGAAGAATGTTCTTTCCTTGATATTTGTAAAGGGCGGCATAGATCGGGGGAGTCTCTTTTTCTGCTAAGTCATATTTTTTACGAGAGGCATCACTAGGATATACTTTTACAAACTTAAAGTTCGCTTGAACCTGTGGACTCAAAAAGAACGGATTCACATCCCCCATTTGTCGAATGTGATTGTGAACTATATCGTTTAGGTCGTTGGCGAATGGCACTTGCATATTCAATTCCCCACGATTCGGCAGAAGCACATCAAGATCTTTGTTGAATTTGGTAGCCTGCCAAGGAATATCAACCGTATTGACATTGCCATTTGCCTTTTTAAATTTCACCCGAACTAAGTTTTCAGTTGGTAGTAACTCGGTCATATAGGTTGGGCGATTTAGAGCATAGATAATAAAGTGTTGATCGCTTTCAGTAGTAGCAAGTGATCGATATTTGAGCGCCTTAGGCAAATAAAATTCAAATAGAGACTTGCCATCGACCTCTAATACTTCGTCACCATTGTTGATTTGAAAAGATTTGCTTAGCTCAGAATCGACATTTGCAACAATGGCCCTGCCTTCAATAGGGGTCAGCACTATTGGAACCGAATATTTAGCTACGCCAGAAGCGGTGTTTTCAAGAGCGATTTGCACGTGACCATCTCTTAGTGCGGCGCCAAGCTGCATAACATAGCCGGCAAACTCTTCGTCGGTTTGCGATAGCGCGGCCTTGGTTTTCATTTTTGCGGCGACTTCTTCGATTTTGATACCCAAAGTTTTTTCTTTGAAGTTGTATGGTCCATAGTAGTTCTTAAAAAGCACCAGCATTTGATCAAAGTCTTCAGCTCGCTCGCTGTTATTGAGTGGTCGCAAAGCTCCAACTAAGCCTTGAGCATTTGGTGAACTCGTTTGAATTGAGCATCCTATAGTAATTGCAGCGCCCAAAAAAGAAACTATTGCTAATAACCTATTCACGATAACCCCCATCTATTAGACCTCTTGAATAACTAGTCGCGGCCAAAGCCTTGTAATCCGCTCCAGCGCTGCGTCTTCAGGTAAAAATAAGACTCAAAATACAAAGTAAGTATTCCTCGTCCTATTTTTGCCTTCAATCCTTGATCTGGAGCGGATTTCATCATTTTATCTCGCGACTAGATATTCAAGAGGTCTATTTTTTAAATCTAGATCCCCCGGTCAAGCAGGTTACATTCATATTTTATGGGCGCAAGTGCTTTAGTTTTTTATCGAGAAATTCTGCAATATATCGGTCATTTCAGGGTTTAACTTAGATGAGCTATTAGATGAGCTATTAGATGAGCTATTAGATATGCTACTGGATAAGCGTGTGCCTAAATTATTATGCAGACGCAATAAAACACTATGGCCAATCACTAAGATTCATATGATGCACACTCATCGGCCGATTGAAATCATTCAATGAGCTATTAAGTATTAACTAAGCAAAGAATACGCCGTAAAAATGACGATCAATGAAAAAGTTCTCGACAGCTCAATGCGGTCAACTTTGGTCTCGCTGGAGAAAACCATTCCGCCATTTGGTTCCACCAAGGATATGGCGCTACATATTCCGGCAAAGCGATTTTGCCTTTTGAGAAATCATTTCGCTCATCTTGACTGTTTATCCTAGCCCGGATATTTCATCAGTTTCGTCGTGAAATCGTTGATTCGCAGACTGGCCTGGCGCTTGAGAGACCTTTGAGTGAGGCAACCTCAAAGCAGGT
>JAYVXS010000190.1:0-4570 GCA_043784965.1 Bdellovibrionales bacterium | reverse complement strand
ATCATTTAATTATTACTCCAGTCGTATAATTTTAGTTTGCAACCGGTATGCCTGATTTTCATCAGGAATTGTCTCATTTTGAGACAAAAAAAATGAGTTTTTAGCTAGAGAACTGATAGTACAGTGGTCCATTAGGAATATAAACGGCCGCCATCAAAAACAGGTGCTATGGAAATTTTTTTATTATTGCTAGATCAAATCCATCAAGCTTTATTAGGTTTTCGAATATCAGACCAATCGTGAACCCAAATTTATTACGTTTCTTGTCGAAGGCGTGACAAATAATTCAACACTTTGTAAGCTCGGCCAGCACGCTCGAATATGGAGTATTCATTCCGGTTGGTCTACCAATTGCAAGACAAATCTATATGTTGCGCTTTTTTTTCCTACTCTTTACTTTACTGTTTTCGATTCAGTCTTCGGCATCAATGAAATGCTCAGATATCTTTTCGCCAACTCAAGTGAGTTTGAGACCCGGCAATTTCATAATTGCTGATGCCTTTTTTTCCGAATGGCTTAGAAATAATCATGAGTACCATCAAGCGGCATCGAGGCAACCCGAACTCAAAAGCTTTTTTGAACACAATAAAACTTCAGGCTCAACTTATGTATTGGATCAGCTTCAGTTCAGAAATCTCTTAATAGCGCCTCAAATAAGAGCGATTAAGCAATACCAAAGTCAACTGTACTTCCAGCAAATCCAATATGCTTACAGATATGGTGATGGTATCAGTGACCGTCGTTGCACAGTCTGCAAGGATCTGTTGTTCGGTTTAAACAAGATTCCTAATTACCACGGCTTAGTGTTTAGATTTAGCGGTCTCAGCCCGGTTATAGATAAACTGGGATTTACCACGCCCGGGAGCATAGCTTCTGATCCTGCATTTTTTTCGACCTCGCGTGATTCGCGCTTCATTTTTGATACTAACCCAACCGAACCTCTTCTTCAATTTGTTATTCAAAGCAAAACTGGAAAAAGTATCGAGAATGTTGAGGCGGTTGCAGAGCAAGGAAGTAGTGAAATGGAAGTGCTCTTTTTGCCAGGCACTCGATTTTTAGTTAAAACTGTCCTTCTGAGAACAGATGGATCAAAGCTTATCTTCATGGAAGAACTTTAAGATCATTCTGTCGTGGTCAGTTTAAACCCATTCTCTTTGAAGCCTTAAAGCCAAAAACGGCTCAGCCTTAATTTGTACACTATTCATTTTTTAGAAGGGGTTATTTTCTGACAAGTAAACTTGACTATGGATACAACCAGCGAAAAAATATCGTTTCAGAAAGCTCGGCTCAAAATAAAAGATAAGTTTTTGAAGCGCCGAAATCAGAAAAGTTCACCAAGTTGACCAAGAAATTGGATTTTTAGCAGGGTGAATAAAAGCGCTGCTTGAAATGATTTCTAAATTATCAAAAACGTGATTTTTTGAAGCAAAATATTTTTAAAAAATTCTTCCCGTAGAAAAAAGCTTCAAAAACTTTCCGCCAGTAAGTGCTTAAATGCTTTAGCAATTTCAAATTTTGATAACAAAGAATTCAACTTCGCGTTATCAAAAACACTAGTTAAAGTGTTTTGGCAAATCTCGGAAAGCACATTTTAGCAATCCAAGATTCAGTTGAAAAATTTGTGTCGTATTTCACCAACTTAAAATGCAGATATTTTGAGGCGGACCGACTGATAAATAAAGCGCCAGTCGGTTATTATTTTTATCGCCAAGAACAGAAGCAAAAAATTATCTCAAATTTAATCCACAGGTCAAAAGATACTCTTTTTCAATAGTTGGTGTTTTCGCGATAACTCCACCAAAGCTATTAGTAGGATCAACTTGAAAATAATTCGTGTCTCCTGCGCTATGCTCCGGATGACCATCCAAATCTCGAGTCGGTCTTGAATTGGCATTCATGGTGGCAAAATGAATTGAAATCTTTTCTTTAGAACCATTTTGAATAAACCCGGCTAGCGATACACCAGATGAAGTGAAACCATCGGCATCTAACAACTGAATGAATCCATCATGCCAAATACGAATTTGCATAATACTCGGAACAAACAAATCAGGACTGACGTCAATAAAGCTGAAGTTCTTGATTGTTATTCTTTCCAGACTATTCTCCTTCTCTTTGAAAGTCATAGTTGTTACTAATTTGTCCGACAAATTCTCAAGGCGACATTCTACTTTGTCCACAACAGTATTTGGAAGGTTGGAATGACGATCCAAATCCTGCCCGACTGCCTCAGTCCTGAGTATTGATTCTTCTGGATTATTGGTGCCTAGCCAACGTCTTCTCATACAGAGATTACCAGTGCACATCGGAGACTCAAATTGTTCAAAAATGCGATCAATAGCAGCAACATTTTTCAATATTTCAACTAGTTGTTTTCGACCCTCGTCTTTGTGTTTAAAATTGCACCTCGTGCCAGTCAGGCCCCTTAGAACTGAATCGGCGGTTTGCTTAACGAGATAATGCGGTAATGACCACGAAAAAGAATTAAAATCTTCGACTAGTGAAATGGCCTCGCCATAACTGATGCATGCATCTGCTTCATTGTCCAAAATAGTGTCTAAGGCAAAAGAGGCTCTTCGGCCAATCTTTTCTATGGCTTTTCGAGCTCCGGCATATTCCTCATTATTGGCTAAAATAACTTTTTTACCGATTTGCCCATGGTCCTCAAGCAGCAATTGAAGTTTCACCGCTTCATCTTCGTTGAAACCCCTCAAGTGAGATAACTCATGAAAGGTTAATGACATTAGCTTGGGCACCAAATCGCGATTCGTAAACCGCATAAAAGCTAAATGTGAAACACATATCACGCCTTCTTTTGTGACCGCAGAGTCGGCTGATGGATGGTTATTGCTTTTGCATTCCCCGTTAGTTGCATGAAAATGCACTGTCCTTGCTAAGCTTTCGATATCCTCAATGTTTTTGCCAATAAATTTCTGTAGAATACCTTCAGAAGTTCCCAAATCATCTGGTGAGTTTTTTTGAATTAACGCAAGCCGATGGATAATATCACGCAAATAAAGTTGCTGATCATTTTCAACGAAATCCTTAAAGCTTAAATACTCGATTGAACGAAGATTGCCACCTGAACCATCTACGCCGCCCTTCGAAGCTTCATCACTCCCTTTGGGAGAACAGGCTCCCAAAACACTTGCGCCGACAAGAGCTATACATACAAAACGCGAACTCAAATTTCTGAAAACATTTTTTACTAACATTATGGTCCTCCTTGATTAACATTGAAAATAAATTAGTACCAGTCCGAAGCTAAAAACAGATTTGTTTTGCAAAAAACATCTATCATTATTTGCAAAATGCAAATAATATAGTAATATGAATGTTTATGGTTATACTCGGTACCACGATTTCCTATTGGCTTGGATGAATGCGCAGCCTCGGAACGGCAGGGGTATTGCGCAGAAATTATCGCAATACTTAGGTATTAGCACGGTCCTAATGAGTCAAATTTTTAATGGCAGCCGAACGCTTAAAGCCGACTATGCCTTTGGCATTGCAGAGTTTATTGGTCTTAACTCGGGTGAGAAGGAATATTTTTTAAACTTAGTCCATTATGAGTTGGCAGGGACACACTCCTATCGCGAACATATGCGAAAAAAAATTGAGTCCCTACGATCAAGCGCCTCAGAAATTAAAAATCGAGTGACTAAGGATATATCTCTCACGGAAGAAGCCAAAGCAAAATTTTATTCACATTGGCATTACAGCGCAGTTCGACTAATGACTGACATTCCTGGCAAACAAACAGCTCGAGATATTTCTGAGTCCCTCAGTATCAAAATAGCGAAAGTCAGCGAAATCCTAGAGTTTCTCGTACAAAATAAACTTTGCATACAAGAGTCTGGCAAATTTAAAATGGCGATACAAAATACCCATCTCGATTCGGATTCGCCGTGGATTTATTCACGTCAGCTTCAATGGCGGCAAAAGTCTATTCAAAGTATGAACGAAGACAGGAAAGATACCATCTATTATACCGGTCCCATGGTCGTTTCTGAAAAAGACATTGGGTGGATTAGAGAAAAACTTGTGCAAACAATCAAAGAAGTCACCGACAAAGCTCGAAAATCCTCATCCGAAAGACTTATGTGTTTGAATATCGATTGGTTCAATATCTAAAATTCGTATATCCGATTGGCTTCATTTTCAAATCGCCGATTTCATACCGCTAGAAGTAACATTTAGGATTTAAAAAAATGATTGTATTTCGCTCTTTACAAAAGGCTGAATGAAAATAGTAATGATAGCTTTTTGGGCTCCCATATTTAGATGTCTCCGATACGATTTTTGAGAGAAACTTTTGTATAGGATCTTCATTGCATTCTAAGAAAATCGTGATTCAAAAGGCGCTGAGGTTGAGCACCTTTTTTGAATTTTAGAAAAATCATCAAGCTTCAAATCTACCAGTTTCTCCAATGGGAAGTTAAAGTTTAAGCTTCGAGGCTGTCTACATGACACTTGTCTCGAAGAAAAAAGATGGATTGTTTAGCACGCACAAAATGCCCAGAAATTTCTTTTTTTTAAAGCTGTAAATCAAGCAGCGCAATTTATTCGC
>JAYVXS010000189.1:0-4576 GCA_043784965.1 Bdellovibrionales bacterium | reverse complement strand
GCGGCCAGCGGCCTTTTTAAATACAGCCTTTTCAACTGATTTCAGTCGCTTTTCAAGGTCATGAAGCTTGCCAGTTTCGCCGTCGCCTTGAGTGTGGTGGATCAAGAGTTGGCGGGTATAGGGCTGATAACCAATACCTTCTTTTTTAGCCATTGCTTTGAGATTCTCCACAACCGATTGGGGTAATCGAATCGAGATCATTTGAAGCTCCATTGCATCATCAAGAGCCGTTTCGTCTTGATTGGACGCAGCTATCGAATGGGAGCCGCGTTTGCCAGCTTCCCAATCGTGGGTTTCCGCTAAAAGTTCCTGCTCTTTATTTCTTTTTTTGCCGTTGGATTTTTTCATATAACTTCACCTCGTCATCGTTTGGTTCGTAGGTCGTTATGACCACGGGCGCGTTTTCATCGGTATCAATGAAGAAGACCACTTTAAGTTCGCGGCCTGTGTCTGAGGTTGAGACAAACCAGAAACGATCTTCATCGCCTTGGTTATGTGGCCTGACCTCTTTCGCCAATGGCCCTTCACGATTAAAAAACGCCTGGTCAACCTCATCAGCGGATACACCGTGCTTACTTTTGAGCTTCTCCAAGATGAGTGGGTAAATGATGATCCGCACTTAAGAAGTCTATCAAATCGTATATCTAATAGCAATACATTATTGAGATGTAAAGATTTTTGACAATGATGTGCCCTAAAATGGATCTGACAGAATCAATTCAAGCTTAGGTCGAATATAGGCCTTCACACTGGGTCTTCGATCTTGCATTAAGGAAGCGGAAGTTGGATAGACATGAAATTTAACTTTAGGAGGAAATATGTTTAGAACTGGTCTGAAATACATGGGACTCGCACTCGCAGTGACGTTCATAGCATTGAAAAAATTCGAATGATTGCAGGCCACTCGAACCTTAGGACGACTGAAAAGTATTTGCATCTTGAGGATGACGACCTTCGAAAGAGTCTGGAACTGTTTGGAGAAGGCCAGCGGATCAATAGATCAAAGGCTTTTTGAGGATATTTGGTAGCCAATGGTAGCAGGTTTTTTGGCGTATCCACCTTTTGCTACCTTGATTCAGACTAAGCATTGGAATTGTATAAGAAAAAGATGGCGTTCCCTGGCTGTTCAGCTTAGAAGTGATTGTTTTCTTTACGCAGCATAGCATCTAACTATCTGAAGATTCAATAAAATCTGGAATTTATTTCTAGTTCCCGATGGTGGTTCCGGTGCGCCAGATTGGTAGTTCCCAATCAGTTATCTCGTTCCCGTGTTCGATATTGGAGCGGGCCTAGATAACGTCCCAAAAAGCCGACAATGGTTTTGCATGCGCCACAAGTCACATGAGGACTTCAGAATCAAAACAAGTTGGGCTGCAACCCCTGATTCATAGGTGAAAAATTTGCTGGAGCATGAATCTGGTATCCCATACTTTTGTATGCGAGCAGGCGTTTTCGATACATAGAAACAGTTAGACCGCTACATCGATCGAGGTAGTCGTAGACAACCACATCTTTCTTGCCTGGCCACTGTCGATGGAGTCGGCCAGCATATTGAACCATTCGACCTTTAAATGAAATCGGCATTGCGAGTACAAGTGTATCAAGCCTCGGTATATCAACGCCTTCACCGATTAGAGATGCCGTCGCAAGCAAACAAATTGGGGAGCTCTCATCAGCAGCTTTTTTCGCTTCTTCCATGATCAGTTTGCGAGCCTTTTTGCCCATAGTCCCTTCAAGCCGAAGCACTCGGATGGAACTTGAAAGCTTTATGATTTCACTCTCAAGAGCTTCAAGGTGTTCTTTTCTATCTGAGATCACGAGCGGAAAGCGTGAAGCACCGATGCAATCAACGACATCTTTCGAGATGAGCTTTAATCTGCCAACATCTGCCGTTAACTGATCCCAGACGAGATGAATAGCCGGACGATCGCCAAGATCTGCAGAGAGTTTTAAATTGGTCTCTCGCACAATGACCTTTTTAACAATCAGCGGATCGCCTGAGGTTTTGATCTCGTGCCGAACGGGGCCACACTGCATGAAGAGAATTTTTTGATGACCATCTTTTCGATATGGCGTGGCGGTCAGGCCAAGAATGAAACGCGCCGAGCTTCGTCTGAGAATTGATTCAAATGTAACGGCAGGAACATGGTGGCATTCGTCTATAATAATCTGCCCATAGGGTGCAAAAAAACCTTCGAGATCCTCAATTCTCGATAAACTCAAAATTGTCGCGATATCGATTTTGCCCAAGGTTTTCTTTTTGGTCCCGCTGAACACTCCGATATCTTTAATTGGCATGCCAAGAAAGCGTGAGAGCTGTTCTTTCCACTGCTCTAAAAGTTCTTGTCGATGAACTAGGATTAAAGTCGGTGTCTTTCGCTTGGCGATAATCGCGCAAGCCATTACAGTTTTGCCGCTACCAGGAGGTGCCGATAGAACTCCCGTTTCATGATCGGTCAGCTTTTTAATTGCATCTTTTTGCTCAGGAAGAAGTTCGCCCGTGAAAGCTTGCCGCAATTTTTTGAAATGTGGTCGTACATCACGAACATTTATATGAGCCCCGGCTTCGTTTGCAGAGGCAATACATTGATCAAGCACCCCTCTTGGTAAAATAAGGCAATCAGGTAGCACTTCTCCATCAAATATAAAGCGCGATTCGGGGTAAGTTTGAAAGCGCATGCGCTCACGTTCATAAAACTTGGGATTAGCAAATGTAGCAGTGCGCTTGAGTGCTGAGATCAAAGCGCCCGGTAGATTTTCAGTCTTAATCTTTAACTGCGCACCTTGCTCGATTTCTATATTGCCACTGAAAAGCCCTTTAAAAATTTTTGGCTTTGCTAGCGTCATCAGCCGTTCGTCAGTCTCCATCGTCATATGTTCGGGATCTACCGTATGGGTGAGATCATCTTTAGGAAGGACTTGATGCACAATATTTTCAATTTCAGAGATTGAAAGTCGTCTAACTTGGGCAAGATATTCCCATTGGTTTGGATATGCTTTAAAATTCTCATCTACAAATACAGAATTTTCTTTCTCGCGTGCCTTTTGTTGCAGGGGGAGCGCAATCAGATTTCCGAATCCGCCTTTTGGAAGATAATCCTGGTTTGGAAAAAATCGATCATAAGTCTTCAGACTCAAGGAGTGTCGCTCCTGTAGTGAACGGGACAAGATTGCAGTTCCTAGACGTCGGGCAATTTTTGCTGGAATGTAAGTTGTGAAAAATACCCAGGCATGACCGCCTTTGCCAGATTTCGAGCGTTCAATGTGGGCATGAACGCCCATACTCGCAGCCGCTCTCTTATAAGCCGATACATCTGCTTGCCAGCCTTCACCGTCAAAGTCTGCGGCAAGAAAAGCACACATATCATTTTCGGTAATGGCGTAGGTACCAATAGTGTGTTGACCCTGAAGATGATTTTTAACGGCAATAGCATCTAGCTCGGGAAAGGCTTGATTGGGACAGTCGGAACACTTGATTTTACCATGAGGAGGTTTACCGCATAAATTGCGAGCCCATTCGTTATTGCAAGCTGGCGAGTAACCCTTTTTGTCCTGTTTTTGGTTCTCCCAAAATTTTGGATATACTGATTTTCGGCATCGAAAGAGAGAAAGAAAGAGAGCGACCTTATCTTCAGCAGTATCAGGTGTTCGGTCACAGGCTTGACTGCCCGTGAGTGGCGCTGGTTGATTGAGTGGCGCTGGTTGATTGAGTGTTGCCGCTTGAAGTGACAAAAGCTCTTCAATGACCCGACTTCTGTCAGCGTCCATCTGCTGAAGCATGAATTCAAGTTTTTTGATTCGATCATAGCTCATTGAGTGTTTATATCATTTCGTTTTCTATATATAAATACTTTAAAAATAATTTCTATTTGCAAGGCATAGTCGATTTTACCAGTGCGGCTTTCTCGACTCTGCGGGTATTAAATCCGTTAAAGTGAGCTATTCCAATTGATCTCAAACGAAAAGTCACCTGCCGTTTATTTACACCAATGAACTGTGCGCTCAATATGTCGAGAGAACTTCATCCAGAAACTCATTTACAAAAGGCCAATCTTGGCCCGAGCCTTGAGTATTGATCACACTTAACTCGGTCCCAAGCTCATCAAATATATGCTTATGGTGAAAGCTATGATGGTTGTCGGTTAAGAACTTTGCCGAGGGGTCATCGGGACTGCAATATCTGACCAAAGCGCGGCCATCGGGACGGTTAGCGTGATATCTGTACGAATAAGTCTTTGCTTCAGCTCTTGCGCCTAATGGTTTTCTGACGTCGATGTCTTTTTTAATATTTACATGTACTAAATTGTTGTTCCAGGTCGTGAAAATTATTTTGGGAGCTTCCAGAATTTCAAAGGCCGATGTGATCACTTGGTGTTTGTACTGCACAACAGACTGCATATAGCGCTCGTAAAAGCGAAGCTGACGATAATGTATGTCAAAATAATTTTCGCGCTGATTCCAATCATGCTTACCCGCCATCTAGGGCGTAGAAGTTTAACCGGTTTTTGCTAGTTCGAGATTCCCGGTATTTGGTACCTGCTCCTGCCGTCTATCCAGCACTCGATGTCGTTGTTGT
>JAYVXS010000188.1:0-4580 GCA_043784965.1 Bdellovibrionales bacterium | reverse complement strand
TGGAGCAAAAATTTATCAATGAATACTTTAAAATTGATTTTATGTCCGAGCGTAGGCAGCTTGCTCTAAAAAGGGTAGCCAGATCAATTGCTGATTTGAGTTTGTCTGAACGGGTCCGTATTCATCATCTCAAAGAGGCGTTTAGCTTAACAGTTTCGCCATTTTTGTGGCTAGAGCAGGCGCAAATGGCCTTGGCTCCAATTTAGCTTTTTGAAAAGGACCTTTATAGCCCTCGTGCCTTTGATTTATCGTTTTTATATTTTTTTGCCAGAGCGATATAGAATGATCCTCCGTGAACATATTTTTCGATTTCACCATCACCTTGTTTTGCAAAACTGGCTCGCTCATTAGCAAGTTCCTCTGAGCTTGGAGTTTTCTCGTAGGTATATTCCTGAGTAGCAATGTAGACCTTGATTGCATCATCCAAAAGCTTTTCTCGATCTGACTTTGAAATTGTTGTTGAGTAGTGATGCCTGAATTGATCTTGAATATAGTATAACATCCAGGCCAAACCGGCTATGCCGACTATTTGCAAAAATCTACGCCATACAACTTCGGATTGGGCAAAACGCATCAGTTTTGTCTGAAGTTTGCTTGGCAAACCTCGAAAATCGCCTTGAATGATTTGTAATCTTTGGGCGTCAGTTATTTTTTCAATTGGCCTCTTTAGAAGATTCAATTCTCGAACTGTGGCGAAAACCGGAATGCCAATCGCTAAAAAATGTACTTCTAATGCGCCAAGTGCAACGTTAAAACCAAAATTGGTAGCATTGGGATAATCCTCAATTTTTTGTCTGACCCATGCCTTGGCACCTGTAGCTTTTGTGATGCCTAGCTCGTCTAGTGCGCCAGAGTATGTATTTGTCAGAAAAGAAAGCATGGCTCTTCTGGCAATGAGTCCAACGGCCTTTTCACTTAGAGTGGTATTTAAAATATAATCTAAATTTTCTCTTGGAGCATGTGCCAATAAGTAGAGTTTGGCCACTTTAGAATAAAGTGCCGCCGGACGGGCATCGTTATCAAGTTTCAGAAGCTCACGCATTTTTTTTATATTACCGGCTGAAGAGGTAGCCAACCATTTTCTTACGACGTCAACGCCTGCAGCATCAGGTGTGAGTTGGTTTTTAGCCTCCATAAGTGCTAAGGCCTCTTCGAGATTCTTCGGAGTTACTTCCTTGAGTTTTGCGGAGTCAATGGTTTCATTTGAGGCTTTCGCATCAGCTAATAGATTTAAATAAAAATCTATCTTTTGATTAAATAGTTTGAGGTCAAAGCGTTCGGGATCAGCTGATTCGCCTTTGATCCGCCGCCAGACTTTCGAAAAAATGCCACCGGATTTATTGAAATAGAGAACATCAAACTCCTCAAGTTTTGTCTTGAGTGACTCAGACGGCATTTTTGGATTGATTTGTTCGCTGCTCAGAGTAGTAAAAAGCTCATGACACATCAGCGGAGCCGCAACCGCGTTGCAGCTCAAAGAAAATACGAGGAGCATTATAAGCGTATTTTTCACAAACTCCTCATGAACTCATTAAATTAACTTAATTCCAGAATGAAAACGGAAATCCATTGCCGCCGCCACCTGGCTGTTGGCCGAATGGGTCATTGCCTATACCACCAGTTCCCCAGTTGCCGGCGCCATTGGTGTTCGGTGCCGATCTTGTAACTGGGTTTAGCGCCTGTGGTTCATCTGGTCGGCTTTCATCCATAAGTGTAATATCATAAGGATTTTGCGCAGCAAGATTTCTCAAGCGATATCCGGTTGGACTTAAAACATAAGGCACATACATGGCTTTTACCAGTTCAGATTGGTAAAACCAGTAGTAGGCATTGTAGGCGGTCGAATCAAGACCTAAGATCTTTTTTACCTTTTCAAAATACTCGATGGTTTTTTCGCTTGGTCGACCATTGAGATAAATGAGCTGAATAATGAGTTCGCCCATTCTGAGGCGAATGAAAGGGTCGGCCATGCGCAAAACTGCAATATCGCCATCTGAAAAGTTAGAAAAGCTAAGCATTTCTTTAAGTAAGTCGGCATGGCGATCGGTGTCGGGTCTGCCATAACAATCATGAAGCAACAAAATATTTTTAAGGTCCTCTTCTTTTAAAAGGTCTGCCTTGAGGGACTCATATAAATTTTCTTGAAATTTTGGATTTTTATAAAAAGGGATTAGGTTTGCTACTGCCTTATATATTTCTGGCACCAGGCCAGTCTTTGCTTTTGGCGCTTCATCCCAGTCATTATATACCGAAAGTTGTGGGATCCCCTTTATTAGTTCGGTAACGGGAGCAATGGCGGCAGCGGCTTGATCAACTTGTTGATCCGAGCAAATGTGCATACTGCGAGCAAGGTTGTTTATAAAAAGAGCGGGAGTGCCTCCGAAGCGGCCAGTCTTTTTTTGCGTTTGTTCAGAGACTAATGCAAACGGAAAGTCCTCTCCGTTCGGATCGGTTTTACTTGGCTGAACTGGCGGCGCCGTCGGGCCGGTTTTTTGTGCGCCATTTGCATTTGGCGCTGGCGCGCTACCTGGTACTGCAGCTGGGACGGGTACATTACCTGCCGTTCCCGTAGTACCCGGCCATACAATTGGTCCGCCCGGTAAGCCAACAGGTGTAACAGGTGTCGAAGATACGTCTTTCAACTTTAGAGAATCCGGGGACTGAGAGAGAATGAGGAGCTTTAAGAATTTAGTACTAGCGCTACTTAAGAGAAATTTTCTAAACTTTGCACTCTCGATTCGGCGTTCTTCCATATAAGAACTTTTGAACATATATTTCATGATTTGAGCGGCAAGCGTAACTTCAGCTAAATTATATGTCGTATTGAGGACGGCTCCTCCAACAATGAGTGCAATCTGAGCCGCGCGAGATTTATTTTTCTTCGGATCTTTCGGTAAATCTGTAGCAGCTGGTTCTGCTGGCGCCGGCTCAGCTAGGCCCGGTTGGCCGCCGTTAGCATTTCTTGGGAGATTCGAAGCGATACCTTCGGGCACGGCTAGATCAGCTTTTGCTCCACGTTCTGAGGGTTCAACCATTACGCCAGGGAGGCCGGCAATAGAGGAAATTTGAATTCCAGCTTTTAAAGCATCTCCACCACCTCTAGGATTTCTTCTGCTGTATTCACCAAGGGCTTTGTCGAGAGACATATTGTGGCGTCGTGCGAAATTTACAACTGCCGTCACACCATTTACGATTGGGTGAGCGGCCACGATCCTTGCCATTGTTGCAGGAGTGATATTTTTCTTTCCATGATAGATCAGCGGCGCTACAACGCGAGTGAGTGAGAGTAGTACCAAGGCCAAGGCTTCTTTGTTTCCAATATTTAATGGATAATTATATATTCCTGCAAGTTCGCCCATCATCATAATGTTTGCATAATAGAGTGCGAGAGATGGCGTTATGTCCACTGTGGTTTGCCCGATCCACGTGCCATTTACCGGGCCCTTTGCGGCAGGCAAATTCTTGAGAGTAGTGAAGGTAAAGCCAACGGCAACTGCAATATAAGTTTGGGCTCGAATTACAGCATCAGCAAGTTCGTCTATTGGGACACCATAATGTTTATTCTTTTTCTCACCCATTATATAACTAAAATCGGCATTGAGGACGCCGCCACCAGTAACTAATGAACATAAGGCTTTTACTTGATATGGGTTGCAAAGAGCAGCCCCCGGTACCGATTGTGTTCCTGGCGTATAGGCCGCTGGGTTTACAAAGATTTCTCCTGCAGTTGCACCCAATCTTTGCTGAGCAGTTTGCCAGAGTAGACTACGTAACTCTGGATTTGTATTCATCAGATCGGTGAGCTTTTTTACCTGTTCATCACTTGATGAAACTCCCGACATTGGGTTAGCCATAGGATTAGTAGCTTGAAGAGTTGGTAAATTTGGCGTGGTAAAAATACCCGGGAAGTCGGTTACAGCTGGCGCTAGCGTTCCGCCTTTATCAGTTGGTGGAAGTTGCGGCGCGCCATTGATGGCATCCAGAATACTTGATGATTTCATTCCTGAATCGAACCAATTTGGATTTTTAGTGGTTGTGCCACTGAGTTGCTGACTTACATTTGTGTTCACCAGTCCTTGTAGAACTGATGCGCTCACACCATTCATTAGATATTTCTTAGCATTTACCTTGTCACCCTTTTCAAGATAGAACATGGCAATTTCAAAATTGCGTCTTTGAGTTGCGGCAGTTCCCATAAGGGCCCATTCACGAGCGCTGCGAGTGATCGGTTGGGGTGGGGGGGGAGCTGAAGCCGCTGCCGCAGGAGCGACCGGAGCTGCCGGCGCATCGGCTGCATACGAAATCGTCGGAGCAAGGGCAATGACAAAGGATAAGCTCATGGATAATGAGTTTTTGCTAGTTGCTTTGATCCAAGTAGGTCGCTTCATAGGACATCTCCAAAAAATGGGAATTGAGTTACTAAAGCTTATATTTCAATTCTTGATCCAAAACTTGAGTCGGCCAGGTCGCCTCTCACGACACTCTAAAATAGATCAAAATAGCCCGTTTTTTCAACATCTTAGCTAATTTGCTTTGCGAATATTATTAAGGGCTTTTGTTTGCGTTTGATGATGGCCTTT
>JAYVXS010000187.1:0-4599 GCA_043784965.1 Bdellovibrionales bacterium | reverse complement strand
ATATAGAAAATTTTATATGTCTAAAAAGACAATTTTGAGCCAAGAATATTACATCTCAAATCCCGTAAGCTCGCTCGTGGCTGTTCTATGTAGGCATGAAAGCTGCAGTCTCTAGTATTATCCATTCACGTTCGAATGAAGTAAAAAGGAGAAATTTATGAGTTTAACGATTCGTTCTTTTGTTTTCTTGGCCGCAGGTGTTCTTATGCTTACCGCAAGTGCATGTAGCACTCCAGAAAAAGCTCCTGAAGAAACTGCTGCTGCTGTGGCGCCAGTAATAGCCCCCGAGTTGGCAATGCCAGCTCCAATTGAACCACCAGCTCCTTTGATTGCACAAAATGACTCAAAAACTAAAGGACTTTGGGGCGCCAGTTCCACTGGTCGCAGCCGATAATCGCTCTTTGATCGCCTTTGATACCTCAAGAAGACTTTGATCGAGTGCTTCAGTATAATATATAAGTTTGTGAGTACTAACAAAGCGTACGCGCTTTGTTAAGTCGCCAATCGACTTCTCGAAATGCTTAGAAGACAAACAAGACATCATGCCAAAAATTTGCTTTTGGGTATTCTTAGACGCACTGATTGTGGCTAAGACCTTTTTAATACCAGGTTTATTCATTCGATACCAATTAAAGTCCACATCTTTACTCGAAATCATTCTCGGTGGTGAAAAGTCGGGCCCACCTCCATCTCGCGAGTGCCCAATGTAGAAGATCGCAAACGCCGAGTGAAGACCCGAGATGAGGTTATTTTCAGAAAGTAGTGATTGCACATTCTGGTATGGGTTCTGACGATTCAAATTGTCGTCCGGTCCCACCGAGCTCGAGGTGATTTTGATTCGCACATTAACTACGACATCTTTTGACAAAATAAATGATCGCCAAAGAGAGTCGCCATCTTGTTCATCTCTCGAAAACCCACAAATTATGTTCTTCGGTTGGGCGCATGCTCCCGCCAATTTTTGTATGATATAGAGTCGCTCATACCGATCTCCCACAAACTGCGTCGGCCTTGTATCTTTGTACCCAAAGGCGATTCGAACATCTACATTTTGCGGGGTTGGCCCGCGATTTCGCTGGCAACCAAATTGTGATGTTAGAATTAGGCAGCAAACAACAAAGCGAAACTTCAAACGCTTCCTCCTGTTAAGAGGGCGCAGAGCTTGAGTACATCAGGTGGCGTGCGAGGATCATCCACAAGCTTACATTTCTTAATGGACTTTATAAACCCGGCCCTAAGCGAAGTAGGCAGCTCACGAAGTAAATAGATTGTTTGCCATCGTAACTGAATAATCGGGGAATCGAGGCTCCAAGTGAGAAGCGGGAGATACGCGATGGTCTCAGGAGTTTTCAATAAAAATACACGGACATAGTTCAGTACGGCACTTTTGACCTCGTACCAGCCGCCATCAAATATTTTTTTGAGTTCTTCAAATGCCAGCGGTGTGCTGATCTGGGCAAGGGTATCGAGCAGCAGAACCTCTGCTGCGGGCGAGACGCCGCAGGTTTTGCCGCAAACTAGGCGCTCACGATAAATTCCCGCTATTATCTTTTGATTTTTATTTGTGATCAGTGAATTGACACTCAAGTAATAAATGCCTGAGCTTTCGGACTTTGCAATAGACAGCAGTTCAGGTAAAAAATCTTCAAAGCCCAATGACGAAATCACATCAAGCGCCAGATTGCGATGTGGCCCTTTAAGTTCAAGATGTAGCTTTTTTTTTAAGTGAGGAATTTTAAGTAATTTATGGATGGCTTTGTCGCGCACTCTGGCAGATTCACCTGTGAGGCGAAGCGCCTCAAGCGTCCAGTCTGTTTTTGTCTTTATAGCTTTCGCAAATGAAGTATTCACAATGAAAAGTAGAGGTAAAATAATAGATAGCAAGCGCATCTCAAAAATTTACCTGATGACCGCGCATGAGGTCAAGAGAGGTGTAGTCAGCTCAGAATTCTATGATCAAAAAGTGTATCTTTTAAATTAGTAAGCTTGAAATTAGTAAGCTTGAGATTAGTAAGCTTGAAATTAGTAAGCTTCTGATAAGGCTCTAGTCTCCGCTCTAACGCGACGTCTATCTGCTCGCTCTTGCCTTCTGAGTTCAAATCTTCTTTTAACATTTTCTTTTGACCTCTGAAAAGCGTATTTAAAGGCGGCAGTATTCATATGCTTTATTCTCAACTTGGCAAGGATAATTGCACTTCGAACTGAAACTTCATCTATTGCAAAATGAGTTTCATAAGCCTTAAACCACCAACCTGCAAAACCAGTAACTTTTCCGCCGACTCCGGCGGTCATACCAAAGCCTGTAAAAAATGGACGATCTGAGGTGACAATCCTCATTAAGCTTTCACTTATTGAATCATTTTTTTCTCGGCGCAGTTGAAGCGAGTTAAATACGGCCTTTGCATTTTCGAAATCTTTTTGCTCAACGCCAATTGAAAATTGAGCAGTCATGCCTGCCAAAAAACCAACTTCGCCTGCGAGTCCAACCACGACTCCCTCGATGTCGGCAACTTTTTTGACATTGAAGACGAGGTTGCAAAATGCACCCTGAGCAAACATGGCGCCAGCACCGGCTTCGCCAACGAGAAAAGGAAAGGCTCCGAAACCTATTGTTTCATCTTCATATAAAATGAATACGAACTCAGTTCCGACACCAGCGCCAATTATGAATCCTGCATCGGCATTGACCCCGACCGAAATTCCTGTCGGAATAGGTAGGTGATTTTTGGCTGCCAAATCAACTAGAGACTTAAGCTCGCGTTCGAAGTTGATCATAAATCTTGAATTGGCTTTTTTTCCGAGAAGTTCAGAGACGGCTGCTCTAGCAACGCCAATGAGATTTTTGAATCGTTCATTGGCGTTGATGGGGTTAATTTTAATTGGAGTCGTGGCTTCGGCATCATATAAACTTGGAGTTGAGATTTCTTCATCTGAAAATAAAATAGGATCCGGAGAATCAATCTCTTTGGTCGATTGGACTTGATTGGTGTCGACTAAAATATCAAGTGCATCGTCAGCATAAGATGAACCTGCAATCACGCTAAGAGAAAGGCAAAGCAAAACCGTTCGCTTAAATAGCAACATATTCGAAACCCCTTAGAAATTTGAAAACCCCGTAAAAACTATCGAGAAAAAATTCGACCCAGAGCCAGCTTGCGATTGCATGAGTTGTGCCCACAAATGTTGGTGTGGTTTTGAGTTATACCGACTTTGGGCATACAGCGGCGCTGATTTTTGTCACTTGTCTGAAGAGGTGTGCCAATTCAAAGCATCACGGCCCCTGAACTCGGACTTTTCCCCATTAATGTTGCATTTCTATTAGGAACTTCTTTAAAATCGCGGTTTGCTGATCATCGGTCAATGTAGGTAGGCTGCTGTTATTGGCTATTGCTCGCAAAGCAATGGCATCTAAGAGGGATGCCAAATGAATTCCGCCCTTGATGAGCTGAGTCTCAACCAGTGGGATGTTTTTTGATACATAGTCTGTCGGGAGTAATTGCGCTTCAGAGTCCTTGATTTTTTTAGCTGAAGTATCGCCGAGAACACTTTTAAACTGATCTGAATACCAACGGCAGTAAGCTCTCATTTTATAGGCTTGGGGATTGCCGTTTAGATCATCAGGATAGATGGTCTCGCGAAGTTTCGCGGAGTCATCAAGCCAACTAATAAGCTTCGTCGATACATCACTGGCAAAACTTGCGTCGTCTTGAGTTGAAAATTTCAATTTGTCAGCATTAAATTTGCTCCCAGCCTGAACTTTCATCGCGGCGATGAATTGTGGATAGTATTTGGGTACTTTGGCTTGAGGGTCGTTCTTATAGGATTCCCCTAGATTTAGAACCAATGCTGTATCCCAAAAAGAATGAAAAACACCTGGCTTCGCCTTCTGTTTAGTTTTAATTTGGCACTCATTGCCGCCGCGGTCGAAGCCATTGCCAACATGTAAGGGCTGATGAATGTCGCCAACAATATGAATTAAATAGCGAAGGGCAATTATTTTTTCTTCACTAGTAATGCCGCTCGATTGAGACAAGATTCGACTGGCTCCGACCAGCGCACTATAGGCGTCTTTTGAATATTTAACCGGACGAGTCTCAAAGCTAAATCCAGTTGGTACTTCTGAAAAGTGAAGCGGAGCAAAATCAGATTCGTGACTGCCAAAGCGGGCGTCATCACGAACATGATCGGGCCAATTGGCTGCGACACCAAGTGGTTCAATTCCCAAAATCCCTCGAACGAAATCCTTGGTCTCGGGCTGAATTCGTGCCTCTGCAACGGCGCCAACTATTTGGTGACCAAGATCGCCCCATGCATGGGCAGAGTTCGGTCTTGCTGCGATCAGGTAAATACTTAGTACTAAGAGGGCTTTGGTTTTCACGAATTCTCCGATTCAAATTTACCTTTATCTTGCAAGACGTGCCAGGCACTTAGGGGCTAAATAGGTGTGGTTTGTTCTATATAGGGTGACGTTTCTCGGCAATATCGGGCCTAAGTTATATACGAATTGAATCTAATTAAATGCAACCGAAGGAAGCGTTAAAGGGCAAAGCACATTGGTTTAATTGAACTAGGCGAAGATTGGGTGCGTTTGATTTCGGT